>JBBQWK010000314.1:0-2855 GCA_038210695.1 Alphaproteobacteria bacterium | reverse complement strand
CCTTATCCTCAAAGGGGATACGGTCAAGATGAAAGAGGTTATGGCTAATAACAACCAGGCCGGCATGGTCACTTTCGACCAGTCGATTTTGCGGCTCTATTCCGAAGGCGTCATTTCGGAGCAGACGGCGGTCATGGAAGCCGACATCCCCGCCGATATGAAAATCAAAATTCAGATGGTCAAAATCGGCGATAAATCTAAGGGCATGCCCAACATTGACACGTCCAAGCTGTCTCTGTAATAATGTTTTGAATTCAAAACCATAGGCGGTTTTGGGCGTTCAAAACATATTGGATTGAGAGTCGGGGCCCTTGAATATGACTGTATCCGGTCGCTTTGGTCGCATTTGCGGCAAATCTTTGATGGTCATCACTTTTGCAGCGATGCTTTCCAGCTGCCAGCTTGCCAAGAACCAGATGCAGCTCGACCGCGCGGCAGAACTTGACCGCCAGCAATACCGCGATGCTTTTGCGCCGATCCCGACAGTGCCGGATGTCAGCCCCAAGCCTGATTTCCAGGCCGTTGTCGCAACGCCCGACGATTTGAAATTGCCGACGCCGCTCGTCACCGTTTCCGTCAACCAGACCGTTTCGCTCCGCGACTTGCTGTACCAGCTGGCGCAGCAGGCGGATGTTGATATCGAGATGGATCCGCAGATCCACGGCTCGCTTATTTTCACTGCAAAAGACCGCCCGTTTGACCAGGTCGTGCAGCGCATTTGCGACATGGCCGGCCTGCGCTTCAAGTACGAAAACAACGTGCTGCGCGTCGAAATGGACCGCCCCTTCGTGAAAAACTACAGCGTCGACTTCCTCAACGTCGACCGCAAGGGCTCGACCAACCTGACGACAACCTCCACCAGCTCCGGCTCGACGGTGAGCAACAAAAGCGATCCAGATGTCTGGAAAGACCTGAACGATGGTCTGGAACAGGTGCTGACCGCTTCCGACACTTATATTTCTCTCGCAACGCTGGCTGATCCGGTGGCGCAGGTCGTCAATCCGCTACCGGCGCCGGTCGTTTCGACCGACCCGAACGTGCCGCCGCCGCCGCCGCCCCTGCCGGGCTCGCCGCAGGTTGCACCAATCCCCGCCAGCCAGGCCCCGACCATCAACATCCAGACCCCCGCCGGCGAACCGCTGGTGCCGAGCCCGCCTGCAACCTTCTCGATCGCGAAACAGGCTGGCATCATCAACGTCTTCGCATCGGAACGTCAGCAGAAGCTTGTCGCGAAATTCCTCGCCGACTTCCGCCGCCGCATGCAGACCCAAGTCCTGATCGAGGCAAAAGTGCTGCAGGTAGATCTGCGTGACGAATTCGCGACCGGCATTGACTGGTCGACGCTGAACCTCACGGGTGTCCTGCGTGTTGCGCAGTCCTTCCCGATACCGGCGCTGTCGCCCGCCGCCAGCGGCGCCTTCGGCCTGACCTTTACACCTGGCAGTGACTTCAATCTCGCTATCCAGGCTATCAGCCGGTTTGGCACCGTGCGCGCGCTGTCATCCCCGCGTGTGACGGTTTTGAACAACCAGCAGGCGATCGTTAACGTCACGAAAGACCACAAATACCTCGACTTCGACTTTACCGTCACGCCCGCGACCTCGACCACCTCGGCGACCTTCGCCCTCGACAGTAACGAAAAGAACGCGCCGGAAGGCGTGGTGCTCTCCGTTGTGCCGACCGCCAATGCCGACACCGGCGAAGTCACCATGGTCGTCCGCCCGACGATCCTGCGCGTGACGCGCTTCATTACCGACCCGACGATCAGTCTTGACCTTGCCCTCAACGGTATCGATCCCTCGACCGTCGCCGTGCCGAACAACCTGATCCCGCAGGTCGACGTGCAGGAGGTTGATTCCATCCTCCGCATGCAGTCCGGCCAGATGATGGCGCTTGGCGGCCTGATGGCAGATACCAACACCACCGAACAGCAGGGCGTGCCGGTTTTGGGTGACGTGCCGTACATTGGCGGCCTTTTCCGCAGCCATGCCGACAGCATCGTAAAATCGGAACTTGTCGTGTTCATCCGCGCTTCCGTCATCGACGGCTCCAACGTTGACGAGATGGAGCGCAAGACATACGACGTCTTTAGCAATGACCGTCACCCGGGGCCGATGTAACCCGGTCGCGGCTGACTATTCCGAGGAACTGCCGATGATTTCGAGACCGTTGGTCCAGTATATTGTCACCGCGGCATTGCGCGACAAGCTGATCATGACTCTGCTGCTCATGATCGCCATGGGCGGCGCCGTGTCCATCTTCCTTGGCGCGGCGACCATCACGGAAAAAGAAAGCTTCGCGCTGGTTTTTGGCGCCAGCGGCCTTCGCTTCCTTGGCGTTCTCGGCGTGGTGCTGTTCTGCAGCTTCTACGTGCGCCGCTCCTTCGAGACGAAGGAAGTCGAATTCCTTTTGTCACGGCCGCTGTCGCGCATGACTTTCCTTTACAGCCATGCGGCCGCCTTTATCCTGCTTGGGGTCGCGGTCGCGCTGATCGTCGGCCTCGTCGTCTTTTTCCTCGGCAAGCCCTCGCTTTCCGGCTTTACCGTCTGGCTTGCCAGCCTTTGCATTGAATATGCGTTGATGGCCGTTACGGCGCTGTTTTTCGCCATGGTTGTGGCAAGCGCCTCCGGCGCGGCGCTTGCGTCCCTCGGCTTGTATGTCCTGGCGCGGCTGATCGGCACGGTTCTCGGCATCGCGGCGCAGGCGCCGGCCAATTATTTTTATGCCATGCTCAACAATGTCGTCGAGCTGATCTCGGTTTTTGTGCCGCGCCTTGACCTGATGGGGCAGACGTCCTGGCTGATCTACGGTGTTGCCGGCTCCGGCGGCATCGGCTTCACGCGGGAGGCGGGTGC
>JBBQWK010000313.1:0-2857 GCA_038210695.1 Alphaproteobacteria bacterium | reverse complement strand
GGATACGTTCCTGCTGCGGGGCCGCGGCAGTCACGCCGCCGCTACCTGCGCGTTCAGCGGCAAAGGATTAAGGCGGGCTTCGGCGAGCAGTTCCGCATAAACGTCCAGCGTGCCCTGGCACATCTGGTCATTGGTGAAATGTTCCGCCACATGCGACATGGCGCGGGTGGCCAGCATGGCCCTGCCGCGAGCATCAAGGTTCAGCGCTTCATCCAGCGCATTTTTCAACGTCGTCACATCGCCGGGCGGCACGAGCCAGCCGGTTTCATCACGCAAAATGGTTTCCTTGGTGCCGCCGTGGTCGGTCGCGATACAAGGGCGGCCCATGGCCTGCGCCTCGATCGGCACGCGGCCGAAGCCTTCTGGCTCGACGGAAGGCACGGCAACAACCGTCGCCGTCATATAGGCTGCGGGCATGTCATTGCACTGCGGTTCAATGCGCACTTGCGTGCCAAGACCCTTCGATGAAATGTAAGCCTCCAGCTCCCGCGAATAGGCTTCGTTGCCAAGGTCGGAGCCGACGAAAAGGCAGAACACATCGCGGCGTCCCAGCTGCTCGATCGCATCCAGCAAAAACATATGCCCCTTGATGCGGGAAACCCGCGCCGGCAGCAAAATCACCGCCGCGCCGTCGGGAATGCGCATCTGGCGGGAGAGGGAAACCAGCCGCTCCGGCGTCACCGCATTGGGGTGAAACCGCTCTATCGCGACGCCGCGGTGGATAACGCGGATGACATTGGGGTCCAGCTTATAATTCTGCTCCAGGTAATCGGCAAGAAAATGGGAAACAGCAATAACGCGCTCCCCCTTGGCAATCGCGGAGTTATAAAACTGGGCAATTTTGCCGCCGGGCGCATGCGCCGCATGGCAGCTGGTGATAAGGCGTGCGGTGGTGCCCTGCACAGCGCGCGCGGAAACCCAGGCGGGGGCGCGGCCAGCGGCATGGACGATATCAACGTTATATTGACGGATGATTTTACGGAGACGCGTGGTATTGGCGGCCAATACCAGCGGGTTTTTGGATTGCACCTGCATGACGATATGCAGGCCGCCGGCCTTGGTGATTTCATGCATGCGCGCGCCGCCGGCGGAAACAACGATGGACTTGCCCCCTGCCCGCACAATGCTTGCGTTAATATCAATCGCGCTTTGCTCCGCGCCGCCGGAATTGAGCGCCGGCAGCACCTGCAGGATAACCGGCGGGCGTCCGCCATCAACGAACTGGCGGAAGGCGGTGCTGGTCATATCTCGCGAACGCATCATGATGATAAAGCCTGAAGGTTTATGCAGTAGCATCGTTTTTACGCCGAAAAATGCTTTGAATCCAGTCATTCCCGCTGCCGAATCCTAGCAAAGGGCGGTATTTTTGGGCGATTCACCTTGACAACATTGCCCCCTCAGAACACATTATTACTTTGATTTTAACCACTTATAGAGCGGACTTCGACAATGCAGACGGCATCGCAAAACCAGACGGCACAACGGCAACTGACCCTTCCCGACGGCAAGGCGCTGACCTTCCCCGTGCCCGTGACCGGCTATGATGTCGCAAAGTCGATTGGCGAAGGTCTTGCCAAGGCCGCGCTGGCCGCAAAGCTGAACGGCGAGGTCATTGACCTCCACCGCCCGCTGTATGCCGACGGCAAAATTGAAATCGTGACGCGCAAATCCGCGGACGCGCTTGATGTGATCCGCCACGATACGGCGCACATTATGGCAGAAGCAGTGCAGGAGCTTTTCCCCGGCACGCAAGTCACCATTGGCCCTTCCATCGAGAACGGCTTTTACTACGACTTCGCGCGCGATACGCCCTTCACGCCCGAAGACCTCGCAAAAATCGAAGCGAAGATGAAAGACATCGTCAAGCGCAACGAAAAATTCACGCGCGAAGAATGGGACCGCGACGTCGCCATCAAGCACTTCGAGGGCATTGGCGAAAAATACAAGGCGGAAATCATCCGCGACCTGCCGACGACGGAGCAGATCAGCGTTTACAAGCAGGGCAAGTGGTATGACCTCTGCCGCGGCCCGCACCTGCCTTCTACGGGCGATATCGGCACGGCCTTTAAATTGATGAAGGTTGCGGGCGCCTATTGGCGCGGCGATTCCAAAAACGCCATGCTGCAGCGAATTTACGGCACGGCCTGGCGCGACCAGAAAGAACTGGACGCGCATCTGCACATGCTGGAAGAAGCCGAAAAGCGCGACCACCGCAAAATCGGCAAGGAAATGGACCTGTTCCATATGCAGGAAGAAGCCGTCGGCTCCGTCTTCTGGCATGACAAGGGCTATATCATCTGGCGCGCGCTGGAAAACTTCATCCGCGCGCGTGTTCAAAAGGCCGGCTATCAGGAAGTCAAAACGCCGCAGCTGTTCGATTCATCCTTGTTCAAGGCCTCCGGCCACTGGGATATGTACGGCGACAACATGTTCAAGGTCGAAGATAAAGCCGATGAAAAAATGTTCGGCCTGAAGCCGATGAACTGCCCCGCGCACGTTCAGATTTTCAATCAGGGCCTTAAATCCTATCGCGACCTGCCGATCCGCATGGCGGAATTCGGCTGCTGCCACCGCAACGAGCCCTCGGGCGCAATGCACGGCATCATGCGCGTCCGCCAGTTTACGCAGGACGATGCACATATTTTCTGCACCCAAGGCCAGATGCAGGCGGAAGCCGCGAGCTACTTCAAGCTGCAGCTTGGCGTCTACAAGGACCTCGGCTTTGAAAAAATCAACGTCAAGTTGGCCTTGCGCCCTGACAAGCGCATCGGCAGCGACGAACTGTGGGACTGGTCTGAAAACGCGCTGCGTCAGGCCTTGAACGATGCCGGCCTTGCCTTTGAAGAACTGCCGGGCG
>JBBQWK010000312.1:0-2858 GCA_038210695.1 Alphaproteobacteria bacterium | reverse complement strand
TGTGTTCGAACCATCGGCGAAAAAGGTTACAAGGTCGTCGTTGACTATTTCATTGCCGCCAATGCGGCCCAGTTTCCGCATGTAATCCACCATTTTATGGCGGGCGATACCGTACATCCAGTGGCGGAAAGGCTGCTCCGGCCGGTAGGTATGGCGGGCGGTATGAATGGCCAGCAGAATTTCCTGAACAATATCATCGATATGCGACGGGCTGAAAAACCGCGTGCGTAGAAACGCCTTAAGTGCCGGTGTCATTTCATTCAGCAGCTGGCGATAGGCACCGGCATCCCCGTCCTGCGCGCGGCTCATCAGCTGCGTCCAGTTGTCGGGTGCCGGAGGGGGCGTTATTTTTGTATCCGATGCCATTGTAAAACAATGCTTTATTGAGTATGGATAGGGCGAATACAGCACGATATGATGTAAACCTGATTTTTCCAAAGGATTTTTATCATGCAGGCCCAAGCCAGCCCGGAAGCATTGCCCCAAAACCCGCTGCTGTGGGAGCCCCCGTCGCCAGACATTACCGTGCTGGCCGCTTTTATGCGCGAAATTGAAATTGCCAACGGCCAGCCGTTTAAAGGCTATGCCGATTTCTGGCGCTGGAGCATCACCCATAAAGAAGATTTCTGGTCGCGCGTTTGGGACCAGGCCGGCCTTATCGGCGACAAGGGCGATACGGTTTACCACGCGGGCACAACTTTCCAGTCCTCCCGCTTCTTCCCCAACGGCAAACTCAACTTTGCCGAAAACCTGCTGCGCCGTCGCGATGCTGAAACCGCCATCGTCTTCAAGGGCGAAACCAAGGTGGAGCGCAGCCTTACTTTCAAGCAGCTCTACGATCAGGTATCGCAAGCGCGGCAGCTGCTGCAAAAGCACGGCGTGACGAAAGGCGACCGCATTGCGGGTTATCTGCCCAACATGCCGGAAACCATTATTGCCATGCTGGCCGCCACCAGCCTTGGTGCCACATGGTCCTCCGCCTCGCCGGATTTTGGTGTGCAGGGCGTGCTTGACCGCTTCGGCCAGATCGAGCCGAAGGTGATGTTCGCGGTCGATGGCTATTATTATGGCGGCAAGGAAATTGACTGCCGCGCCAAGGTGAAGGAAGTGATGGGCAAGCTGCCCACGCTGAAGGCCACCATCATCGTCGATTACCTGAAATACGATATTGCGGATGTGATCGGCGCTGTTTCATTCCCGAAGGCGCTGGAAGCTTTCAAGCCTGCGGAAATTGCTTTCGAGCGCTTTGACTTTAACCATCCGCTCTATATCATGTTCTCCTCCGGCACCACGGGCATTCCCAAATGTATTGTCCATGGCGCGGGCGGCACGCTGATCCAGCACGTCAAAGAACACCAGCTGCAGTCGGATATCCGCCGTGGCGACAAGGTGTTCTATTTCACCACCTGCGGCTGGATGATGTGGAACTGGCTGGTATCGGCGCTTGCAACCGAAGCGACCTTGCTGCTGTTTGACGGCTCGCCGTTTTATCCGGATGGCTATGCGCTGTTCGATTATGTCGGCCGCTATGAATGCACGCTTTTTGGCACCTCCGCCAAATATATCGATGCGCTGCGCACCAATAATGTGAACGTGACCGACAGGCTTGAGCTGTCATCTGTCCGCACCATCACCTCCACCGGCTCGCCGCTGTCGCATGAAGGGTTTGATTACGTCTATGACGCTATCTTCCCACAGGCGCAGCTGGCCTCCATTTCCGGCGGCACGGATATTGTTTCCTGCTTCGTCCTCGGCAATCCCATCTCGCCGGTCTATCGCGGCGAAATTCAAGGCCCGGGACTTGGCATGGACGTTGATGTGTTCGATGATGCCGGCAAGCCCATGGCCAGCGGCAAGGGCGAGCTGGTGTGCAAAACGCCCTTCCCCTGCATGCCCGTCGGCTTCTGGAACGACCCTGACGGCGCCAAATACACCAAGGCGTATTTCGAACGTTTTCCCGCCATCTGGTGCCATGGCGATTATTGCGAGTGGACGGCGCATAAGGGTCTTATCATCCATGGCCGCTCCGACGCGACCTTGAACCCCGGCGGTGTGCGCATCGGCACTGCAGAAATTTACCGCATTGTCGAGCAGCAGCCCGAAATCAAGGAAAGTATTGCGGTCGGGCAGGACTGGGATAATGATGTGCGCGTCATTCTCTTCGTCGTGCTGCAGCCGGGCCATAGCCTGAACGATACGCTGGTAGCGAAGTTGAAAAAATCCATCCGCGAGCAGGCCAGCCCCCGCCACGTGCCGGCGAAAGTGATTGCCGTGCCGGATATCCCGCGCACTAAAAGCGGCAAAATCACCGAACTTGCGGTCCGCGACGTCATCCACGGCCGCGAAATCAAAAACACCGAAGCCCTCGCCAACCCGGAAGCGCTGGAGAGTTACAAGAACCTCGCGGCGTTGAAGGATTAATCATGCGCGGCTATTTTGGTATTGGGGTCGAGGCGATTTCGAAGCCGATGAACGTGGGCAACCTGTTGCGCTCGGCGCATTCTTTTGGCGCGAGCTTCTTTTTCACCGTCAACACATCGGTCGACGTGCGCAAGATGCAGGTGGCGGATACCTCCGGCGCTTTTGACCATATCCCGTTTTACGATTTTGCGACGCCAGCGGACATGATTGTGCCGCGCAATACCTCGCTGGTCGCCGTGGAATTTCTGGAAGATTCGATCGAGCTGCCGAGCTTCCGTCATCCGATGCAGGCGATTTACGTGCTGGGGCCGGAGAAAAACAACGTCTCGCCGGAAATGCTGGCGCGCTGCGACTACACTATTAAAATTCCCATGAAGTTCTGCGTCAATGTTGGCGTTGCCGGCGCGCTGGTGATGTACGACCGCCTCATCAGCATG
>JBBQWK010000311.1:0-2861 GCA_038210695.1 Alphaproteobacteria bacterium | reverse complement strand
GACGCCGCTGCGCCAGTGGAAGCGCTATGACGCCCAACGCAAGTCCTTGATGGAACAAGAGTTAAAGCGCATACTGTCGGAGAAGGATATTTCAAACGACGTGTTTGAAATCGCGTCGAAAAGTCTCAGTTAAGGGTAGTTTTAATGAGCGACGACAAACAAGAAACGTGCAGGATTTGCCGCAAGCCTTTCTATCCCTACCCGATGGGCGAAAAGAACGGCACGATACTTCAAGCCTGCAAAAATTGCGGCACTGTCATGGCGGAGCCTTTCGTCACACAGGACGAGCTTGACGCGTATTTTGCCAGCATTGACCCGCAAATCACGCATGTGGCCGATCCGGCGCGTGAAATCATCGACATGAAATCGCGCATTACGCGCATCACCAAGGACCTCACGGGCAAGCGTTTTATCGACGTCAGCGCGCGTCAGGGCTATGCCGTCAAGGCTGCCAACCTTCTGGGCATGAAGCCCTACGGCATCGACTCCCATGCCTTTTTCACCGAATTTGCGCAGGCAAAATATCCGCCGGAGCTGTTCCAGAATTCTTCCGTCATTGATTACGCCGCCACCGACCCCGAAAAATACGACATCGGCCTCGCGATCGAGACTTTCTGCGAGCAGCCTGATCCCGATGCATATACCGCTGGCCTCGCCCGCCTGATCAAGCCGGGTGGATTGATTTACATTGAAGAAGTTGACGGCAACAACTTCAACCTGCCGCGCAACTTCGCCAACTGGGGCTATGTAGACCCGCCCATCAACTTCCTCTACCTGTCCAAAAAGGGCATGGAGGCGCTTCTGGGCCGTCACGGCTTTACCATTCAAAAAATGTTCTTTACCTGGCGCCCCATGATGCGGTTTATTGCCGTAAGACGATAAGCATCGATTCCGTTAAAGGGCCCATGAAGAAAGCTGCAGTCACATCGATTGCCGGTTATAAACCCGACTTCTCCTTTGAAGACGGCTACAATGGGCCTGTCTGCGGTTTGGATGAAGTGGGTAGAGGCCCTTTGGCGGGGCCGGTTGTTGCCGCCTGCGTGGTTCTGCGTCGCGCCGAATTCCCTCACGACATTCTCGCCGAGATCAACGACAGCAAGAAGCTTGATGCGGATAAAAGATTGAAGCTTTACGTGCATATAAGCCAATATGCTTATGTATCTGTTTCAGAATGCTCGGTGGCCGATATTGACCGCATCAATATCCTCCGTGCCTCGCTTCATGCCATGCGTAAAGCACATATGAAACTGCATAAAATGATGGCAGATGCGCCGCCAGTTGCCGCGCTTGTCGATGGCAACATGGCGCCGAAACTGGCACATCAAATCCAGATTCAAACCGTTGTTCAGGGGGATGCACGTTCCTTTTCAATAGCTGCCGCATCCATCATTGCCAAAGTTCACCGCGATACTCTGATGAAAACGTACTCCCGCCGCTTTCCGCAATACGGCTGGGATACCAACATGGGTTACGGTACGCCCCAGCATCTTGAAGCCCTTGAAATTCATGGCATTACCCCGCTTCACCGCATGAGTTTCGCGCCCGTTTCTAAACAATCAGTTAAACAAAATTCTGCAAATAGCTGAATAATTTGATTCTTTTTTGAAGATATCTGTTGACGGCGAGTCATGAATGAATCATGATTCCGATATGAAGACCTTGGAAAAAACCGGCGTTAAATCGCTGAAAGTCAGCCTCCCCCGCAACGAGATTCTTGCCGGGGACTGCATCGAAATCATGAAATCCTTACCGGCACGGTCGATCGATCTGATCTTCGCCGACCCGCCCTATAACCTGCAGCTCGGCGGCGACCTTACCCGCCCTGACAACAGCAAGGTTGCCGGTGTGGACGATGCCTGGGACAAGTTTTCCAGCTTCGCGGAATACGACAAATTCACCAAGGCATGGTTCCTCGAGGCCCGCCGCCTGCTGAAAGATGATGGCGCGATCTGGGTTATCGGCAGTTATCATAACGTTTTCCGCATGGGTTCCCAGCTTCAGGATCTCGGCTTCTGGATTTTGAACGACATCGTCTGGCGCAAAACCAACCCGATGCCCAACTTCCGCGGCCGCCGTTTTACGAACGCGCATGAGACGCTGATCTGGGCCGCCAAGTCCGAAAGCTCCAAATACCGCTTTAACTACGACGCTATGAAGGCCTTGAACGAAGACCTTCAGATGCGCTCCGACTGGACGATCCCCCTTTGCACCGGCGGCGAGCGCCTGAAAAAGGACGACGGCCAGAAAGCGCACCCGACACAAAAGCCGGAAGCCCTGCTCCACCGCGTCATCCTATCCTCGACCGATGTCGGCGACGTTATCCTTGATCCCTTCTTCGGCACCGGCACCACCGGCGCCGTCGCCAAAAAACTCGGCCGTGACTTTATCGGTATCGAGCGGGAGAAAGACTATATTGTCCACGCGAGGGAACGCATCGGCGCCATTAAAGCCAGCGACGACGATACGCTGCTGAAACCGATCGAGAAACGCTCTGAACCCCGCGTCCCCTTCGGCACCGTTGTCGAACAGGGCATGCTGCCGGCAGGATCAGTCCTCTTCGACCACTCGCGCCGTTATTCCGCCCGCGTCCGTGCCGACGGCAACCTTGTCGCCCGCAACCACACCGGCGACCACAAAGGCTCCATCCATAAGGTCGGCGCTGCCCTTCAGGGCCTGCCTTCCTGCAACGGCTGGACATTCTGGCACTTCGAGAACAAAGGCAAAGTCTGGCCGATCGATGTTCTGCGCCAGGAAATCCGCTCCAAGATCGCTGAATAAAAATGCATAAATCGCTAAAAGCAATATCCCCGCTGCTTGCCGCAACGGGGATATTGCTTATTTTTTCAGGCTCCGCCCTCGCC
>JBBQWK010000310.1:0-2867 GCA_038210695.1 Alphaproteobacteria bacterium | reverse complement strand
AGTATAATCCAGCTGCGCCGCCGCAACTTCCAGCAGCCGCGCAATAAGAGTGGCGTAACTTTCCAGCACCTTTGATGCCGCGCCGGCGAGCGTTTTGTGCGCGCGGGCAGGCAGGATGATAAGCGACACGATAAGGCCGATGATGCAGCCGATGCCGATTTCCGTGACGCGATGCTCCGCGTAAATCACCGGGCTTAAATTTGCAGCGCCATTACCGAACAGCATGATGGCGACGGTCATGGGCGCGATTTTAAAGCTCGGCTTCACCGCCGCCAGAAAAGCGGTAGGAGCGAGGCCCAGAATAACCCAGAACGGGAACAGCTGCGGCGTATTGGCATGTTCCGACAAGGAGCAGATAAACGTGCCGTAGGCCGCACCCGCGAAGGTGCCCATCATACGCTCGATCGCGGCCTTGACGGTGGAGCCGACGGAGGCTTGGGTCACGATGATGGAGGTCAGCACCATCCAGTAGCCCTGCTGCATATCGAAGTTATGCATGATGGCCCAGGCAATCAGCGCGCTGACGGTGATGCGGGCGGTCAGGCGGAACTGGGCTTTATAGGGGGTGATTTTCGAGACGATGGCGTTCATTTGCGCGATAATAGCGCAAAGTCATGCTGCTGTCACCTTGGCGAAAATTAAGGTTTCGGCGGGTCAGGCCGATTACGGTTTCGGGGCGTCGGGGCCGCCATTACCACGGCGCTTCCACGGCATCCAGGTGTTGTCACCGGGCGGCTGCTTGTTGTCGTTGTCGGGCGCGGGCGGCAGCTCGCGGAAGGGGGAACCGATTTTCTTGACGAACTTCGTCAGGTCGTCGCCGGCTTCCTTGATGGAATTCAAAATCTTGTTCTGGCCTTCCAGCTTGTCCTGCAGCACGTTGTAGATACGGTCGAGGTCCTGCTTGTGCTGGGAGGTGAGGCGCTTGGAGAGTCCTTTCAACTCGGCATCTCCATCATCCGGCGTGGCATCAAGAATGTCGGACGCATAGCCGAGAATTTTGTGATAGATGCGGCCGAGGGTTTTGACGGTCTTGGCATCTTCCAGCTTGGTCGTCAGGCCCTGCAGCGCCAGCTTGCTGTCGTTATGATGTTCTTCGGCGAAAACGCGGTGCTGCAGAATACCGCAGAGGCGGTCCATTTCCGCGTCGTTGTCCTTGATAACTTTTTCGGCGAATTTTTCGAGCGCTTTCAGGTTTTCATGGCTCGCATCATCCATGGTGGCGGTCGGCGCATGTTTGTCGTTTTCGGTATCGATGATGCCATCGAAGCTGATAAAGCGGTCGCCGATTTCTTCGCGTAGGTCATTCGCCACATCCATCAGCGACATGTTGATGACGAGGGACAACAGCAGGTTGCCGTTGGATTTCGAAATCATGCCGATGGGGCCGAGCTTGTTGAACTCCTCCGGCGACAGCGTGTTTTCAACGTTGCCGGTGCCAAGATGGACGACGACAATTTCAGCATCCGGCGGCGCGATTTTCTTGGCTTGGGTCATCAGGCGGCGCATGCAGTTACCGGCGAAGAAACCGCCATCGATCAGCGCGTGTCGATGCGTGACGTTGGGCATATCTTCATTCGGCGTCGTCTGGTAATACTTCGACGGAAAATAGGTGGGCGCGGTTGTGCTGGCGCGCACGGCGTCGCGCATCAACATGCTGCTCCAGCCTTCCGCCGACTGGTCTTTCATGCCCTTGATATTGGTGATCCACACGGGGCGGAAATTCTTGATGTCCGTCGCTGGGATAAGAAGGTGGGTCAGGGAATCCTTCATCTTGCAGTCGCCGAGCTTGAGGCGCAGCGCATCCTCCAGCGGTTTCGGGTCATACATGGCGGAGGAGGAAAGGCGGCGGAGGCTCTTGAATTTCAATTCAGGAAAAATGCCGGGGCCGTAGGTGTAGTAAAAATTTTTCAGCTCGAGCGCGGAATGTTTCGGCTTGGTTTTGTCGGTGTCGTCCGGCACGGAAAGGCCCGCCGCAAGAATAGCGCCCGTCGATGTGCCGCCGATCATATCGAAGAGTTCTGAAATAGGCTTGCCGGTGCGTTCTTCAATTTCCTGCAGGATGCGCGCAGGCACCAGACCGCGGATACCGCCGCCGTCGATGCTGAGAACCGTAAAAACCCGCTTCTTTTTGTCTTCCATGATGCGCCCTTCAGCGACCCGCGACGGCGACGCCAAAAGGCGTGGCAGTTCGCAAAAACGAAACTTATCCACACCACCTTACGCCGTTTTTTATTTTAATTAGATCGAGTGTATTGAAATTTATCACCAAATCAAGGCACTAAAGCGCAATATTTTCCCATATAAACGACAGGAAATTGCGCATATTCCGGTGTGCCGTCATTTTTTTGTATTTGAGACTAAATTTAATAAAAGTTTAAGCAAAATACATAATTATATAAGGAACGGGAGAACCACGGGCTGCAAGCTGATATAATTATTGGGAATTCTTTAAACGCGAGGATCTGCGTTGCCGGCAATCACCAAAAAACCACCGCCTCAGGCGCGTAAGGGCTATCTGAAGACAGATACGGTCTCATCATTTATATTTGTTAACGGCATCGTCATTGCCGCGATAACTTTCGTTGTCCTGCATTTTGCCATGGCGAACATGCGTGCGCTCGAAGCGCGCAACCTGACGCGGGATATTCTGCGCGCGACCGAGCAGTCGCTACTCGAGATGGAAAAAACCGTCAAGACGCTGCAGTTTTTCTATTCCTCCGTGAACGTTGCCGACCAGTCGCAGTCCTCCATCATCAGCCGCGTGCAGAAACTGCTGACGGGCGGGGCGCCGCTGACCTCCACGCTCTGGGCGACCGATAACGGCGTCTGGCATCAGGAAGACATCCAGTCCATGATCCAGCGGGACA
>JBBQWK010000309.1:0-2871 GCA_038210695.1 Alphaproteobacteria bacterium | reverse complement strand
GGGTCATGCGCGCTGGTCTGGTCGGTGACCATATCGGGCTTGAAGCGGCTGTCGGTTTTGGCCAGTTCGGCAAGTTTGGGGAATACTTCGGCGGCGTTGCCGAGCAGGCCGACAGAAATCGCCTCGCCTTTTTCATGTGCCGCTTCGATCATGGCGATGGCCTGTTCGATGCTGGTGGCTTTCTGGTCGAGGTAGCGGGAATTGAGGCGGCGGTCGATACGGCTGGCCTGGCATTCAACGCCGAGCAGCGATGCACCCGCCATGGTCGCGGCCAGCGGTTGCGCGCCGCCCATACCGCCAAGGCCGCCGGTTAAAATCCATTTGCCTTTCAGGCTGCCGTTGTAATGCTGGCGTCCGGCTTCGACAAAAGTTTCGTAAGTGCCCTGCACAATGCCTTGCGTGCCGATGTAAATCCACGAACCCGCGGTCATCTGCCCGTACATCATCAGGCCCTTGGCATCCAGCTCGCGGAAATGTTTCCATGTCGCCCATTCGGGCACAAGGTTGGAATTGGCCAGCAGCACGCGCGGCGCGTTGGCATGCGTCTTGAAAACGCCAACCGGCTTGCCGGACTGGATGAGCAGCGTTTCATCGCTCTCCAGCTTTTGCAGCGTTTCAACAATTTTGTCGTAGCAGGCCCAGTTCCGCGCGGCTTTTCCGATACCGCCGTAGACCACCAGTTCATCCGGATTTTCGGCAACGTCGGGGTCGAGGTTGTTCATCAGCATGCGCAGCGGCGCTTCCGTCAGCCAGCTTTTCGCGCTGAGCGTCGTGCCATGCGCTGCTCTAATGATGCGTTTATTGGCGAGGGCTGCGGCTTGTGCGGTCATCGTTCAAAAACTCCCAATTGCTGCGAAAGTGCTTCAGATATGAATGGCGCGTCCGTCTACTGCCAGCGCCGCTTCCTTGACGACTTCGTTGAGCGTCGGGTGGGCATGGCAGGTGCGGGCGATGTCTTCGGCGGAGGCGCCGAATTCCATTGCCAGCGCCAGTTCCGCAATCAGCGTGCCACCTTCGGCGCCGATGATGTGGCAGCCGAGGACACGGTCTGTCTTCGCATCGGCGAGTATTTTAACAAAACCATCCGTTGCGTTCATGGCGCGGGCGCGACCGTTTGCCATGAAGGGGAATTTGCCGACCTTATATTCAACGCCGGCTTCCTTCAGCTGCTCTTCCGTTTTGCCGATGGTGGCAACTTCGGGGAATGTGTAGACGACGGATGGAATGGCGTCATAGTTGATGTGGCCGGACTGGCCCGCGATGATTTCGGCGCAGACAACGCCTTCATCTTCGGCCTTATGCGCCAGCATCGCGCCGCGCACGACGTCGCCGATGGCATAGATGCCTTGGATATTCGTCTGGAAATGATCGTCAATTTCAACGCGGCCGCGGTTATCAACCTTGACGCCGGCTTTTTCAAGGCCGAGGCCTTGCGTGAACGGGCGGCGGCCGATGGAGAGGAGAACGGTTTCAACTTCCAGCTTTTCAGCCGAACCGCCGGCAGCGGCTTCCAGCGTGAGTGTGACCTTGTCTTTTGCGGTTTGTGCGCCGGTCACTTTGGTCGACAGCTTGAATTCCATGCCCTGCTTGGTCAGGATTTTTTTCATCTCTTTCGAGATTTCAAGATCGGAGCCCGGCAGGATGCGGTCCATGAATTCGATGACGGTGACTTTGGCGCCGAGGCGATGCCAGACAGTACCCATTTCAAGGCCGATGACGCCACCGCCGATGACGGCGAGGGTCGCAGGCACTTTACCGAGCGTCAGCGCGCCGGTAGAGGTGACGATTTGTTTTTCATCTACCGCAACGCCGTTCAGCGGCGTGCTTTCGGAACCGGTGGCGATGACGATATTTTTGGCGGTCACGGTCTGCTTCTTGCCGTCCTTCGCCGTAATTTCAACGGTGTTGGCGGCGGTGATTGCGCCGGTGCCAATCAGGTGGTCGACCTTGTTCTTCTTGAACAGGAAGGCGATGCCGTTGGTGTTGGCGGCAACGACCTTGTCTTTATGCGCCATCATTTTCTTGAGGTCGATCTTCGGCGTGCCGACATCGATGCCGAGGCCCGCGAATTCATGCGCCGCGTGTTCGTACTTCTCGGAAACGCTCAGCAGCGCCTTGGAGGGGATGCAGCCAACGTTGAGGCAGGTGCCGCCGAGGGTGTTGTCTTTCTCGACACAAGCGACCCTCAGGCCCAGCTGCGACGCGCGAATCGCGCAGACATATCCGCCGGGGCCGGAGCCGATTACCACCACATCGTATTGAGCCGTTGCCATGTTTTTCATCCTTTTTTTAACGTGGCCAAATTTACTGCAATGCCCTTGGTTTATCGAGTCAATTTGCGCCGTAGCCGCGTCATCGGTGAAAATAATTTCAGCTTTTTCTTGACCCGAATCGGCCACTTTGATATTCAGGAGTCTTCGACAAATTTCATCTCCGTGTTGTTGAAGAGTTTCTAGAGCGTGTGTAAAAAAAGAGAGAAGGCCGGGCCGTAACCCCGGCCTTTTCCATTTTTTGGAAAGGCAAACGGCTGTAATATCTGCTTTTTCCTGCCGCACCAGCACTGCTTTCGCCTTGGAAACCAATTGTTTATGTTAATGATTTAAGCTTGATATGCCGGGATCTTTTCGTTTATGGTAACGGCTCATTATAAGGACAAATAATTCGATGAAAAAAGCGCGCCTGCTGGACGGTCAACTCGTCCTCGCCCATCAGTACAATAAAGCTTCGCATGGCGACAAATTGTGCTGCGCCGATCCCAACTGCCCCGCGCAAATGACCTTCCGCCGCGAAACCCTGACGCATGGCGCCGCTGCCGTCCGCTCCGCCTCCTTCGTTTCAAAATCCGTCAGCGACCACATTGCCGCCTGCACC
>JBBQWK010000308.1:0-2871 GCA_038210695.1 Alphaproteobacteria bacterium | reverse complement strand
TCATGTTTGTATAGTGCTTCGCCGTCAAAAGTTTCCAGCGGGCAAAGGCCGGTTTTGACCTGCCCGGGATAGAGGTTCTGGTCGTCCATCGGGCGGTTAAGGTCGACGACATAGCGCGAATGCGTCGCCATCAGCATGCTGCAGCCCATGCTTTCCGCAAACCAGTAGAGCTTGTCGACATGCCAGTCTGTATCGGGAAGCGCCAGTGCCTCCGGCGTCATGCGGCTTTTAATATCCGGCGGCACAAAAATCCCCATGTGCGGGATGCTGATGAGCAGCGGAAGTTTGCCTTGATGAAGCTGGCGTCTTTGCATGATTTTCTAGCTGTAAAGGGAGGGTAGCAGCGCGCGGCCGACAAAAGGCAGGAAGGTGCCTTGTGACACAAGGCGCGTCGCAACGCGGATGTCGGGCGCGAAGTAATGGTCTTCGTCATAGTGGCTGACTTCGGCGCGCAAAATTTTCACCGCCGCCTGCAGCGATTTGCTGGATTTCAGCGGCTTGTGAAAATCAACGCCTTGCGCCGCCGCCAGCAGCTCGATGCCGACAATCGTCGCGGTATTGTCACCCATATCGCCAAGACGGCGGGCGGCATAGGTCGCCATGGAAACATGATCTTCCTGATTGGCAGAGGTCGGGATGCTGTCAACAGATGAGGGATGCGCCAGCGCCTTGTTTTCGGAGCAGAGCGCCGCCGCCGTGACATGCGCGATCATAAAGCCGGAATTAACACCGGCGTCCTTCACCAGAAAAGGCGGCAACCCGCTGATTTTTGAATCAATCAGCATGGCAATGCGCCGCTCCGACATACTGCCGATTTCGGCGATGGCGAGCGCAAGGGAGTCAGATGCCATGGCAATCGGTTCGGCATGGAAGTTGCCGCCGGATTTCACCGCGCCGGTCTCAAGAATGACAAGCGGGTTGTCGGTCACCGCATTCACTTCGCGCAGGAAAACATCGGCGGCGAAGCGGATGTGGTCAAGACATGCGCCCATGACCTGCGGCATGCAGCGGATGCAATAGGGGTCTTGCACCTTGGGGTCGTGCGCGCTGTCCTGATGCGAGGCGCGTATCTCGCTGCCTTTCATCAGGTGCAGGTAGGTTGCGGCAACATCGATCTGCCCCTGCTGGCGGCGCAGTTTTTGAATTTCGGGGTCAAACGGCGTGGTGCTGCCAAGTGACGCATCCACCGTAAGGCAGCCGGAAACAACAGCGGCGGCAAAACATTCTTCCGCACGGAACAACCCGCGCAAGGCAAGCGCGGTGGAAACTTGCGTGCCGTTAAGCAGCGCGAGGCCTTCCTTCGGTTCCAGCTCCAGCGTCTTGATTTTGAATTTCTTCAAAACGTCTTTGCTATCCAGCACTTGGCCCTTAACACGCACCTGACCCGCGCCGAGAATAGGCAGACTGAGGTGCGCCAGCGGCGCAAGATCGCCGGACGCGCCGACGGAGCCTTTTTCCGGGATGCAGGGATAAATTTCGTTGTTGTACATGGCGAGCAGGAAATCGATCACCTCGTGGCGGAGGCCGGAATAACCCTGCGCCAGCGCGTTAATTTTCAGCAGCAGAATAACGCGGACCACATCGTCATCCAGAAATTTCCCGACGCCCGTCGCATGCGACAGCACAATATTGCGCTGCAGCTGCGCGAATTGCTTGGGTTCGATCTTCACTTTTGCCAGCGCGCCGAAGCCGGTGTTGATGCTGTAAACCGCATCGCCCTTTGCGACGATATCGTCAACAATAGCCTTGGAAGCATCAATGCGTTTATACGCCGCCGCATCCAGCTTCACGGGCATATGGTGGCGCAGCACCATGCGCATGGTGGAAAGCGTGAGCGTGCCGGGCTTTAGAACGAAAGCTTTCATCGACATATCAGCCCACCATCGGAAGGTTCAAATGTTTTTCATGCGCGCAATCAATCGCTTCCTCGTATCCCGCATCTGCATGGCGCATGACACCGGTGGCAGGGTCATTGGTGAGGACACGCGTTAAACGCTCCGCCGCTTCCGGCGTGCCATCCGCCACCACGACCATACCCGAATGCTGGGAGAAACCCATGCCGACGCCGCCGCCATGGTGCAGCGACACCCAGGTGGCGCCGCTGGCGGTATTGAGCAACGCGTTCAGCAACGGCCAGTCGGATACAGCGTCCGAGCCGTCTTTCATGCCTTCGGTTTCGCGATTGGGGCTGGCGACGCTGCCGCTGTCCAAGTGGTCGCGGCCGATAACGATGGGGGCTTTGACTTCGCCGGATGCCACCATCTCGTTGAGCGCAAGGCCCAGCTTGGCGCGGTCGCCAAGGCCGACCCAGCAGATGCGGGCGGGCAAACCTTGGAATTTAATGCGCTGTTGCGCCATGTCCAGCCAGTTGTGGAGATGCTTGTTGCCGGGCAGCAATTCTTTCACGCGCGCGTCGGTCTTGAAAATATCCTGCGGGTCACCGGACAGTGCCGCCCAGCGGAAGGGGCCGATGCCGCGGCAGAACAGCGGGCGGATGTAGGCGGGCACGAAGCCAGGGAAGTCGAAAGCATTGGCCACGCCTTCTTCCTCCGCCATGGCGCGGATGTTGTTGCCGTAGTCGAAGGTGGGCACGCCCATGGCATGGAAATCAAGCATCGCGCGCACATGCACCGCCATGGATTTTTTTGCCTCGCGGATGACTTCATCCGGGCTCGAGAGGCGTTTTTTCTCCGCCTGTTCCCATGTCCAGCCGAGCGGCAGGTAGCCATTTAAGGGGTCATGCGCGCTGGTCTGGTCGGTGACCATATCGGGCTTGAAGCGGCTGTCGGTTTTGGCCAGTTCGGCAAGTTTGGGGAATACTTCGGCGGCGTTGCCGAGCAGGCCGACAGAAATCGCCTCGCCTTTTTCATG
>JBBQWK010000307.1:0-2874 GCA_038210695.1 Alphaproteobacteria bacterium | reverse complement strand
GACGGCAGGGGTCGAAATGGGCCCGCTGATCTCGCAAAAGCATCTTGAAAAAGTGAAGGGCTATGTGGAGCAGGGCGTGTCCGAAGGTGCCAAACTCGTCGTGGACGGGCGCGGTTACAAAGCGCCGGACGGCAAAGGTTTCTTCTTCGGCTGCTGCCTGTTCGACAACGTCACCCCCGGCATGAAAATTTATGACGAAGAAATCTTCGGCCCCGTCCTCGCCGTTACCCGCGTGAACGACATGGGCGCGGCGATCAAGCTCATCAATGACCACCCGTTCGGCAATGGCGTTGCCATCTTCACTACCCACGGCGGCGCGGCGCGGCAGTTTGCGCATCAGGTCAAAATCGGCATGGTCGGCATCAACGTGCCCATCCCCGTGCCCATGGCTTTCCACAGCTTCGGCGGCTGGAAACGCTCCCTCTTCGGCGATGTGCATATGCACGGCATGGAGGGCGTCCGCTTCTACACCCGCCTCAAAGCCGTGACATCGCGCTGGCCGGACGAGCACAAGGCGGAATTCACCATGCCCGTGAACAAATAACGCCAAAAAGCGGTTTTATTTGCATATTTCGCCTTAAGTAGGTATGTTGCCTCCATTATGACGATGAAAAAGCCGCCCAGCGGCCCCAAAAAAGCCGCGCGCGACCCGAAACGGATTCAGAAAAAGATCCACCTGAAGACGCGCGACAAACGCTCCATTTCCTCCGCCCGCTGGCTGGAGCGGCAGCTGAACGACCCCTATGTGGCCGAGGCGAAAGCGCAAGGTTTCCACAGCCGCGCCGCCTTTAAAATCTCGCAAATCAACGATGATCTCGGCCTGTTCAAGCCCGGCATGAAGATCATCGATCTTGGCGCCGCCCCCGGTGGCTGGACGCAGATTGCCTGCGAAATCGTGCAGCCCGGCAAGAACGGCGGCAAAGTCGTCGCCATCGATTACCTTGAAATGAAGCCCGTTCCTGAATCCATTTTCATCCAGATGGACTTCACGGATGACCGCGCGCCCGAGCTGCTGAAGCAGGCGATTGGCGGCAAGGCGCATGTGGTGCTGTCGGACATGGCGCCGCCCACCATCGGCCACCGCGAAACCGACCATATCCGCATCATGGGTCTGGCCGAAATGGCGCTGGCCTTTGCCCAGGAAGTCCTGCTTCCCGGCGGCACTTTCCTCTGCAAGGTTTTTCAGGGCGGGTCGGAGAAGGATTTACTTAACGCCATGAAAAAGAACTTTACGAAAGTAAAGCACGTGAAACCCCCTGCGAGCCGCAAGGATTCATCTGAAATGTATGTTGTAGCCCTCGGCTTTCGCGGATAAAATTACCTTCGGAATTTCACTCTGGGGGACTAGCTATTATGAAAAGAAACGCCACCGTCCGCGACGGCCTGAACTTCAGCGATGTTTTGCTGGTTCCCGCCGAAAGCAACGTCAAGCCGTCCGATGTCTCGTTGAAGACGCGGGTGACCAAGCAGCTTGAAATCGGCATCCCCTTTATTTCCGCCGGCACCGACAACGTGACCGAAAGCGCCATGGCGATTGCGCTGGCGCATCTTGGCGGCCTTGGCGTCATTCATGACAACATGCCGCTTGGCAAACAGGTGGAAGAAGTCCGCCGCGTGAAGCGCGCCGAAGCAAGCATGGTGCAAAACCCCATCACGCTGTCGCCTGAATCCTCCGTCGCCGAAGCGATGGACCTGATGGCGACGTACAAAGTTTCCGGCCTGCCGGTTGTGGAGCAGCCGTCGCAAAAAGTCGTCGGCATCCTCACCGCCCGCGACCTGTTGTTCTACGAAGATTTCGCCAAGCCGGTGTCGGAGCTGATGACGCGCGACGTCATTACCGTGAAGGCCAACATCGAGCGCGCCCATGCCATGCAGCTGATGCATGAACACCGTATTGAAAAGCTGGTGGTGGTTGATGATCAGGGCCGCTGCACGGGGCTTTTGACCGCGAAGGACTTCCAGAAACTTTCCAAATACAAAGATGCCGCACGGGATTCCCTCGGCCGCCTGCGCGTCGGCGCGGCCGTATCGCTCGGCAAAGATGCCTTTGACCGTTGCGCCGCTATGACGGATGCAGGTCTTGATGTTGTCTTCATCGACTTGGCGCATGCCCACAACAAGGAAGCGGCGCAAACCGTTTCCCGCATCCGCCAGCAACGCTCCGCCGAAGTGCAGATCGTCGCCGGTAACGTTGCGACTGCCGATGGCGCACGCACGCTGATTGATGCAGGGGCAGATGCCATTAAAGTCGGTTTCTCCACCAGCCGCGGCGCGGCAGCGCGCCTTGGCTTTGGCGTGCCGCAGTTCACCTCCGTCATGCAGATTGCGGAACATTGCGAAATGGCCGATATCCCCGTCATTCTTGATGGCGGCATTGCTGATGCAGCGACACTCATCAAGGCCTTTGCCGTCGGCGCTGAAACCGCCGTCCTCAGCTGCCTGCTCTCCGGCACGGAAGAAGCGCCGGGCGAGGTGCTGTTCCATGAAGGCCAGGCCTTCAAGGTCGTGAACCCCGCGGCAAAAGCGCAGCGCCGCCCGGCCTTCGCCGCTGTCAGCCCCGACCCGCATAAACACAACGAAGACGCGATTGATACCTCCGTGCCCTATCGCGGCAAGGTTGAAACCGTCGTCGCGCATCTGGTGCAGGACTTGAAAGCCGCCATGGCTTTCGCCGGCGCGAAAGATTTACGCAGCCTGCGTGAAACAGCCGAATTCGTGCGCACGCGCTGATTAACAGACATTAGAACAGGAATACCGACACTATGATGCCAGCCGCAAGAATAGAGGCGGTCATCGAGATTTTGGGGGAAGTATTCACCACCCCGCGCCCCGCTGACACGATCGCCAGTTTTTACTTCCGCAACCGCCGCTTCA
>JBBQWK010000306.1:0-2876 GCA_038210695.1 Alphaproteobacteria bacterium | reverse complement strand
CGCGACCCCGCGCCCAGCTGGCAGAATATTTTTATCGTCGCTTGGACAGGTATGCGCGGCGTCGTCTCCCTCGCACTTGCCCTCGCGTTACCGCTGTCCGATTCCTACGAACGGCTTTTCCCCTTCCGCGACCTCATCATTTTCATTGCCTGCGGCGTTATCCTCGTCACGATCCTGTTTCAGGGCCTGACGCTGCCGCTGCTGTTGGCTAAACTGCGCGTGACCTATGACTGGAATGTGCTGCAGGAAAACTGGCTGGCGCGTAAAAAATCGGCGGTAGCGGTTCTGGAGCGTCTCGAAAGCATGAAGCAGCGCGGCGATATCCCTTCGACGGCCTTTGACCGCATTCACAGCCACTATAAAGACCGCGTTGAATTCCTCGGCAACGGCCCCAGCACGCCGATCCGGCCGGAAGAGCCGCCGTCGATGGAAAATCACCCGCTGGTAAAGGCGGAAAACCGGTTGTGGCAGGAAGTGCTGGATGTGGAGCATCATACCATCGTCGAGCTGCGCAAGGACTTCCACATCAGTGACGACGTAATGCACGAAACGGTGCGTGAGATTGACCTGATGCGCTCCCGCTTCCACGCGCCGGAAAGCCACGCTGGCGCGGATTAACGCCTACTTCTTTAACGGCGCTTCGCAGGATTCCGCGTTGACGGTGTTTGAAGCTTTGCCCGGCAGGCTACCAAGCGTATAAAAACCCGTCATATGCAGGCTTTTGCCATCAAGGCAGACGGGCATTTTAATGTCCTGCTGCACCAGTGAAAACAGCGTGCCATCCTCGCTCACCAGCGCCGCCGGCATATCGGTGCGTTGCGCTTCAAGCGCAAGCGTCGGGCGGATTTCATCAATCGTGCCGCGGAATATATGTTTTTCCAGCTCGCCGCGCAGCAAGCGCAGCTGCTTGGTATCTTTGGACAGACGGGACGCCAGCGCCTTTGGCAGCTTGTCGACCGTCACGGTTTCAAAATGGATGCGCGACGGGTCATTCTTCGCCATAGGCGCGACGGGGATGGTATCCGCAACATCAATATTCATCGGCTGTGAAAACACATAACCGCGCTCCGGCACCAGTGCATGACAGGCATCGCAGGCGAGAGAGCGCAAGGCGACGTCTTTGCCGGAAGCTTTCGCACGTGCGTCAAAAAGCGCGAAGCCCCAGCCATGCGTGGCTGCAAACTTTTTGGAATCATGCACCATCAGCTGAAAGCGCCGCGCACCGGAGGGTACGGCAGAGCTGGTGAAGGCGGGGTCTTCTTCCGTGATAATGCCGATTTTAGCGAAAACGGCGCCGTCGGGGTATTCCGTGCTGTTTTTCTGCAATGCCTTGAAGGCGATATCATTGGCATAGGTGAACCGCAGCTCGCCGGTGTCTTTGCGGAAGCGCACGGTTACCAGCGGCCATTCTTTTTGAAAGTTGGCGTAGTCTTTTAAGGCGAAGCCGTTCATGCGGTCCTGATCCGGCACATCCTCCATTGCCATGGCGTTTACGGGTGAGGGATGGGCAGGCTGCGATTTTTGCGTCGCTGCAATGATCGTGGTCGATAGTGCCATTGTAAACACGAGGCTGAAGACGGCGATGCCGGAAAATTTCTTCATCGCTTATTCCCCTTTGCGCTCGGCGGCAAGACGCTTGCTCTCGTTCTTCAATGGGCGGGCGACGGGGCAGACTTCGGATACAAAGCCGTTCAGCGTATTGGTCAGGCTTTCGGTTACAAGGCTGTAATGGATATACTGGCCGCGCTTTTCTCCCTTCACCAGCCCCGCGTTTTCAAGAATGCTGAGGTGCTTGGAAAGGGAGGGTTTTGAAATTTCGAAACGGGCCGCGATTTCCCCCGCCGTCAGGCTGGTGGCGGAAAGATAGGCGAGAATTTTGCGCCGCACGCCCGAAGACAAGGCAGCAAAGATTTTTTCGGCAGCCATCGCGCGCTCCTGATATTTAACCATATGACTAAATATACCATTGTGCCGCCAAGGGTGCAAGAAAAGCGGCGGCAAAGCCCCTCAGGCCATGCCGCCGCTCAGGTTCAAAAAATCTAGGTCTGGCTAGATATAACCCATTACCCGCAAGCAGATAAGTACCACCAGCAGCGTTCCAAGTCCGCCGGCGGGGGCATAGCCCCATTTGCGGCTGTGCGGCCAAGCGGGAATAGCGCCGATCACCAGCAAAACGATAAGAATAAGGGCAATGGTTGAAACAGTCATGGTTTACTCCTGAAAGACGACGCCTATATATAGTGGACACTGATAAAGTGGCTAACGCCGGGTTTTCCGAATTCGTTCCAAGGCGTAGGGCTATAGCCGGAACCGGCGACGGTATATTGCCGTTGGCACTTCATCAAAAAAGGATATTGCCGATGGCCGCCGCCTACCTGAACCGTGTTGCGACCGCCGTCCCTGAACACGACGTTCACCGTAAATTCGTCGACTATGCCCCGCAGCTGATGGCCGATGACAAAAGCCGCCAGCTGTTCCGCCGCATGGCCGACCGCGGGCAGATTCACCATCGCTATTCTTTTCTGGAGCCGCATGAATCGCCGCAGCTGCTGGATACAGCGGGTTTCTACAGCCGTAACGATTTCCCGACCACCGCCAAGCGCATGGAATTTTACCAGCAGCGCGCGCTAAAACTGGCGACCCGTGCTCTCGACCAGCTCGACCTTTCAGGCGTCAGCCACCTGATTGTCACCAGCTGCACTGGCTTTTACGCGCCGGGTCTCGACCTCGATATCGTCCGGCATTACAGCCTTTCGCCAAAGGTGGAGCGGACGATGATCGGCTTCATGGGTTGCTATGCCGCCTTTAATGCCCTGAAACTGGCGCGGCATATTGTGCGCTCCGATGATGCGGCGCGGGTGCTTGTCGTCAACCTC
>JBBQWK010000305.1:0-2891 GCA_038210695.1 Alphaproteobacteria bacterium | reverse complement strand
TTCACGATATAGGCGCTGGCGCCGGCCTTCATGGCTTCGTGGATATAGCGCTCGCCGGACTCGCCGGAAACGATCACGAAGGCTACGTTGTCATACGCGCGGTCGCCGCGGTATTGCTCCATCAGCGCGACGCCGCTTTTGCCCTGCATGCGCCAGTCAAGGAAGACAGCGTCATATTTTTTGGCGGCGATTTTTTCTTCCGCTTCTGTTGCGCTGGCGGCGGTATCGACGTTTGTGATGCCAAGGCCGGTCAGCATCGCCAAGACCATTTTCACGGCAACGCGGCTGTCATCGACGAAAAGAAAGCTCAAATTCTGCAGCCGTGGGTCCGTCATGTCGTTCCGCCTTAATGTTATGTTCAAAGTCTATTTTAGTCCACCGCCGCGCCGCTTGGCAACATGGCAGTCAAAATTAGCGTGTTATGCCGCAGTTTCAACGCGGTTGCGGCCGTTTTTTTTGGCGCGCGCCAGCTGGTCTTCCGCCTCCTTCATCATCAGCTCAAGCGAATCCTTGGAAGCGGGGCAGAGGCCGAAGCTGGCGGTGATTTTGATGGGCTTGCCGAGATAGCTGAATTCTTCCGCCTCCACCGCCGCGCGCAGCTTTTCAAAAACCTGCCGCACCGCGCCTTCCGCAAGGTTAACGGCGAGAATGGCGAACTGCTGGCCGCGGTAACGGGCGACGATATCCGTCTGGCGGCACAGCTTGCGCAACAACTCCGCTACGCGCTTCAGCACAATATCGCCGGCTTCATGGCCATAGGCATCATTCACCTGCCGGAAACCGTCAATATCGATCACGGCGGCGGTCAGGCGCAATTGCTCCCGCTTGGTGCTGGCAAAAAGCCCCGCGCCGGCATCGAAGAAAAAGCGGCGGTTGTGGATGCCGGTTAAAGTATCGCGGATGCCGACATCCTTCAGGTTGCGCACCAGCTCCAGCATGCGGAGGTTCTGCGAGATGCGGCAGAAAAATTCCTCCGGCAGGAAGGGCTTCCTTAAAAAGTCATTGGCGCCGAACTTGATGAACTGCACGGAAAGCGCGCCACGGCTGACTCCGGAGGCAATGCCGATAATGGCCAGCTGCTCCCGATCGTGCTTTTTGCGGATTTCCTGCACCAGCTCTACGCCGTTCATGTCGGGCATGTAATAATCGGTAATCACCATGCGGATATCAGGCGTCGCTTCCAGAATTTCAAGCGCCTGCCGTGCGGATTCAGCCTCGATCACCTGGCACTGGTAGCCGGTCAGCATGCCGCGCACGTGCTGGCGGCTGGTCTTGGAATCATCCACCAGCAGCACCTTGGTTTCGCGGTTGCGGTGCACGCGCTCCACAATATCCATGAGGTAGCCGAGGGAGGAGGGCGTGTCCTTGACGACGTAATCAATCACGTTCCAGTCGAGGATCATCTTGCGCATGTCTTCAGAGAAAAAGCCCGTGAAGACGATGCAGGGAATGCGCTTTTGCATCAGGTATTCGGCGGCTTCCCCCTCGCGGCTGTCCGGCAATAGTATGTCGACAAGGGCGAGGTGGAAGGGGGTATGCGGCCCCTCCAGCAGCGCCTTGGCGGCGGCGAGGGTTTCAACGGTTTCGACTTCCGCGCCGATGCGGTCGATGATGGCCTTGCGGACGATGCGGGAAAAGAATTTTGAATCATCAACGACGAGGATGCGCGTGACGTCTTGCGTTTTCTTCTCTGCGTCCATCGTTGGAGCTCCCCATGGCGGCATGCCGTGACTAAGACGAGGCTAACGAAATTTGCCAATAAAATCCAGCACTTCGCTTATCATCAGCGGAACCGGACATTTTCATAATGGCGTGGGAAATCGTAAAGGAATTGGTGGTACGATTGTATAGGGTGCGGGTGTTCTGCCTGCACGCCTTTGCCGCGCAAAAATGGGAACCATGGACGATATTATCGCCGAATTCCTGACCGAGACGAATGAAGGGCTGGTGGAGCTCGACAACGCGCTTGTCCTGTTCGAGCGCACGCCGCATGACGAAGAGCTGCTGGCAAAAATATTCCGTGTTTTCCACACTATCAAGGGCAGTTGCGGTTTTCTGGGCCTCGACCGCCTTGGCCGCATCGCCCATCGCGCGGAGGATGTTCTGGGCGCCGTGCGCGACAAAAAGACCGAGATTACACCGGCGTTTATTACCGCACTGCTGGCAGCCGTTGACCGCATCCGCACCATCACCGCCGCCGTCGCCAAATTCGGGCAGGAACCGAAGGGCGTTGACAGCGATATTATCGAAGCACTGGAAAAGCTGGGGGAGGGGGCGGCACTGCCGCCCAAGACCTTTCGCGAACCCGCCGTAACGGAAGCGCCGCGGGAAGCCGAAAAACCCTCGCCCGCATCGGATTTTTCTTCCGCCGCCGAACGCAATGAGACACGGGCGGAGCCTGAACATATCGCCCCCGACAACAGCCACAACCAGACACTCCGCGTCAGCGTCGATTTGCTGGAAGAGATGATGACCGTGGTGTCGGAACTGGTGCTGACGCGCAACCAGCTGCTGCAGACCGCGCGCACCTCCAAAGACACCGCCTTCAACCCGCCGCTGCAGCGCCTTAACCTTGTGGTGTCGGAACTGCAGGAAAGCGTGATGAAGACGCGCATGCAGCCTATCGGCAATGCCTGGTCGCTGCTGCCGCGCATTGTGCGCGATGTCGGCGCGGAGCTGGGCAAGAAGATCGAGCTTGAAATGCGCGGGCAGGAGACGGAACTTGACCGGCAGGTGCTAGAGATGATCAAGGACCCGCTCATGCACATGGTGCGCAATGCCGCCGACCACGGTATTGAAAACACCGAGGAACGCATCGCCGCCGGCAAACCCGACACTGGCCACATCCGCCTCAACGCCTATCATCAGGGCGGGCATATCATCATCGAAAT
>JBBQWK010000304.1:0-2899 GCA_038210695.1 Alphaproteobacteria bacterium | reverse complement strand
CGTCAAACACCCACCCGCTCTGGCCGCTGGTGCAGGCGGCATTGCGCGACGTTTATGACCCGGAAATTCCGGTCAATATTTACGAGCTGGGCCTGCTCTATAAAATCGAGATCGAGCCTGTGACCAACAACGTGCATATCGACATGACTCTGACCAGCCCCGGCTGCCCCGTCGCCGGCGAAATGCCCGGCATGGTGGAACGTGCGGTGCAGAGCGTGAATGATATTGGCGATGTAAAGGTTGAACTGGTCTGGGACCCGACCTGGGACCCCTCCAAAATGGCCGAGACCGCGAAATTACAACTGAATATGTTTTAACGAAACGACTTAACAGGAGAGAGAAAATGGCACAACAACAACTGATGACCCTGACCGACAGCGCAGCGCAGCACATCAAGGGCCTGATGGACCAGGCCCCCGAAGCTGAAAAATTCTCCGGCCTTCGCGTCGCGGTCACCGCGACCGGCTGCTCCGGCATGAGCTACAGCCTCGAATACGCCAAAGAACAGGCGCCGATGGATGTGGTGATTGAAGACAAGGGCGTGAAGCTTTTCATCGACCCCAAAGCGCAAATGTACATCGCCGGCATGGAGATGGACTATTTCGAAGACAAATTCGAAAGCGGCTTCACCTTCAACAACCCCAACGCCACCGGCCACTGCGGCTGCGGCAAGTCGTTCAAGGTTTAAGCGAACGTTATTTAAAAAGGCGGGCCTTCGCAGGTCCGCCTTTTTTTATGCCTATGAAAATCATGCGGGATGCCTAAGCCCCTCACATCCCACCACAAATAACTTTTTTATCTTTCTGCGTCACGAAGCGGCTGCAGCGGCGTTATACTCTCAGCACCATTTATTTTTAACATTTTGAAGGAGGCTATCATGGCCAACACGGAAAATTCCGCCTGCGAAAATGCCGGCAAAACCCGCGTCATCCCGACGCTGGTCTTAAAGGGCGCGGACAAGGCGCTCGAGCTTTACAAAAAGGCCTTCGGCGCGACCGAGCAATACCGCATGATGTGCCCTGTATCCGGCGTTCTCGCCCATGCCAGCCTGAAGATCGGCGAAACCGAATTGTTCGTCACCGAAGAGCGTCCGGAAATGGACGTTGTGGCCGCCAAGAACCTGTCGTTCTACATCTATGTACCGAACGTGGACGACTTCATGAAAAGCGCCGTGAAAGCGGGCCTGAAGGAAGACGAAGCGCCGCAGGATATGTTCTGGGGCGACCGCATGGGCACGCTGACCGATAGCTACGGCATCAGCTGGAACGTCGGCACGCATATGCGGGATGTATCAGAGCAGGAAATGGCTGAAGCCATGAAGAAGATGGCCAGTAAAGCCGCCTGATGAACACGCGCCAAAAGAAACGCGCCCCGTCATAAGGGCGCGTTTCTTTTGCCTGTCAGGCCGAAAATTTATGCGACAAACGCGAAGGAAACGTCATGGAAATAAAACGCAACGGTGCGCAGGCCTCCACCAAAGGATCTGCGGATTATTTTACCGGCACCGTGCGCCTTGACCAGCCGTTCCAGCAATTTTCGCCCGCGCAGCTGCGCGGTGCCCTGGTGACTTTCGAGCCGGGCGCGCGCACGGCCTGGCATACGCATCCGCTGGGACAAACGCTTATCGTCACGGCGGGCTGCGGCTGGGTGCAGCTGCAAGGGCAGCCGGTGGAGGAAATACATCCCGGCGATATCGTGCTGATTGCGGCGAACGAGCGGCACTGGCATGGCGCAACGCCCACAACCGCCATGACGCATATCGCCATTCAGGAAGCGCAGGACGGCAGGGTCGTCGACTGGCTGGAGCACGTCACCGACGCGCAATATACCAAAGCCTGAAAGCTGAAAGTCTAGTTGACGGATTGAACCTTCGGCTGCGGCATGGGCGCGCGGCGGATGGTGACAGGGTTTTCGCGGGGTGCCAGCGCGGTTTTGATGGTGCCGACTGCATCGGACAGCAGCGTGACGCCTTCCGCGCTGGTGCCCAGCACGAATTTATAATTCTCCCCCACAATATCATAGGGCTGGCGCAGAATGGTGCAATGCTGTTCCAGCACGTGGGCGTCCTGCTTCACTTCATCGGCAAGGCCGAGGAACTTGCGGCGCGCGCCGTCATTCACGGCCTGATTGAAACTGGAGGTCAGTTTCTTTTCCATGCGGGCGAAAGTGGTGATGATCGTGGCGTTGCAGTCGGTGATGTATTGTCCGGCTTTGTTTTCCGCGCCATGGTCCGGCCAGTGGGTGACTGCGAAGGCGGCGTTTGCTGCGCCTTCCAGCGGGCGGGTTGCGAGGCTGAGGGCCTTGCCGGCGATGCCTGTCATGCCGCGCACAAGCGGCGAATATTTATCGATGATGGTGCGAAGGGCGGTTTGCTGAGGTTCGGTCATGATACCCTGCGATGTTTAAAATGAATTTTATAATGCACCGCATCATAAACAAGGTTGTGTTTATGTCAATGCCTGCAATAAGCCTTTAATAATGCTTATACAAATTGACCGGCGCACCAGCCGGAGGCCCAAGCCCACTGGAAGTTGTGACCGCCAAGGTGGCCAGTCACGTCCACCACTTCGCCGATGAAAGAAAGGCCGGGTACTTTTTTGGCCTCCAGCGTTTTCGATGACAACTCGTCCGTATCAACGCCGCCGACGGTGACTTCGGCGGTGCGGTAGCCTTCCGTGCCGGTGGGCTTGACGCGCCAGCGGTGGAGGAGGTCGGTCGCGGCCTGCAATTTCGCATCCGACATATCGGCAAGCGGGTTGTTGTGACCGGCTTCGCGCGTGATGAGGTCGGCAAGGCGTTGCGGCACATAGCGGCCAAGGGCGGTCGAGAGCAGCATTTTGCTGCCTTCCTGCCGCAGGCGTTTCAAATCGTTCAAGGCATTGCCGCCGGGGAAGAGGTC
>JBBQWK010000303.1:0-2899 GCA_038210695.1 Alphaproteobacteria bacterium | reverse complement strand
ATTTACAATAAAGGCACGGCCGAAAACGGCACCGCCGTCATCTATCTTGACGAGCTGAAATGCCGCCCTGAAAATAGCGGCATTATGATTGTGACCAAGCCCGGCCAGAAAACTTTCACCGGCGGCGTCTGGGATTATGTTCGCCAGAAAGATATCGAAACCACCAAAAACCCCGTGCTGCGCTTCCTCAAAAAAGCCAACCCGTTTTAAGCCCCGCCGCCTTGGAAACCCCTGCGACGAAGGGCAGCCTGAAGCCCTACCTGATGCCCTTCCTGCGCAGTATTACCGGCGCGGCTCTGGCATTCGGCTGTTTTGTGGCGCTGCTGTCCTACCTGCCGAATGAAACGCAGGCGGGCGGCGCGGCTGCCGTTGACCAGGGGCTTAATCCGCGTGTTGTTTGCGGTGCCGCCGCATCGCTTGGCGCGGTCATTGCGGGTTTCTGGCCGGTCTTTACCGCCGGCACCGAATTTAACCGGCCGATGGTCACGGGCGTTGCGCTCAGCTTCGCGGTCGTCACGCTGCTTTGCATCACGCTTTAGGAAGACGAATTAATGAACGACAACCAGAACTGGACTCCCTGCCCCGTGCCGACGCCGGATGATATCATCCGCTGGACGGAACCTGTCTGGGCGCCACCGTCCAAGAAGCGCGGCAAGCCCGATGCGATCGGCGAGCAGCGCATCACAGCGGCGGTGCTGGATGTTGGCGATACGGTTGAGCTGAAAGTGCGGGAGGTCGAGCAGATTGCGCTCGACGAAGGCGCCAGCCTGAAGGTAAAACCCGGCGACATTATCCGCCGCAAGCCGGAAAGCCTTGCCAAAGGCACGTGCGAAAAACTGACCTGAATTACCGGCCTAGACCGCGAAGGCTATTCCCTGCGCGGTAAATGACCGGCTGTACCTGTACTGCCCAGTTGAGCAGCGATGCCACCAACGTATGGTTTTCGCGCGCAGCCTCCAGGTAGCGGTGATATGTAGTACCCGCCGCATAAGGGTTGGGCACAGCCAACGGCATCAGCATAAGAATAGATAGAAACGCACCCGCAAGCCCTGCGCGGATGGCGCGCGGAGACGCATTCACCTTCACCTTGCCGGAGCGGATAAGCGCATCCGGCAGCAGCATCAACCCGCGGAACAGCGTCATGATGACAACGCAGAGGGAGACGACAAGCGAGATGGTGGGGATATAAAGCGCCTTCACGTAGTCCTTGCCCTCCTCCATCTCCACCGCGTCGTCCTTGTGCTTCTTGCGGTCGGAGGATAGCTCCGCCAGCATCATGTCAATCATCCTCTGGTTCCCGGGCATAACGTATTTTTTAAAGAACATATCTTGGGTCATCAGCATTTTTTCCACCGGCGGCAGCGTGGGGTCGATGCCGAGGGCGTTCATGAAACCGTTTTCATCCAGCCCCGGCGGCATCTTGTCGCCGAATTTTTCTTTCCATTTGCCGCGCGCCTGCGCCGCCACAAGCGTGCTGATGGTTTCCTTGAACGATGTCGGGTCATACACCCAGTCGTCCGGCAGGGTAAAATCTTTCAGGTCGAATTTATAACGCAAGGTCTGCTGCACCTGCTCCTTGACCAGCTTGCGGGTTTTAGGCTGGGCAAGGAAATCGGCTTTCTCGGTGATGTCGGGCGGGTAGCCGGAATGGGCGGTAAAGTCGCGCACCGCTTTTGCCTGCGCTTTTTCAAGCGCGGGGCCAGCATCAACGTCCGGGCAGTCGCCGCGCTTGTTGCAGAGGTCGTTCACCTGACCAGCATAGTTCATGGTCTGGCGAATGGCCTGCCCGACAAAAACCGACACCGTTTGCTTGAAGTCATGCACGCCGGAAAGATACTTCTGCCAGCCAGCCTCCATCTGCGCGTCGATTTCGGTCACGGCCTTGTCGGCTTCCCGCCCGATAACAACGGGGTCGAGCGCGTTCTGGTACATGTCGGAGGCGCGTTTATAAGGGCCGTAATATTTGGAATAAAACTTCTGCGACAAGTCCTTGGCATACTGGTCGCGGGCGTCGGTGACCTTCTCGGTATATTTTTTGTACTGGTCGCTGGGGGAAAACCACACGCCGCGCACCGCCGCGCTTTCCACCAGCATGTCGCGGTTGTCGCGCAAATCCTGAATGACGGCCTCGGGGTTCATCATCCAGAGGGCGGAGGTGATGATGCGGGCGGCCTTCATATCCGGCGCGCCTTCCGCATCGTTGCAAAGCTGGAGATCGCCGAGATACAGCGCGCAGTCCTCAAGCCCGGCGCGCAACATCAGCATATATCTTGCGTCCTGCCGTTCCTGCCAGTCAGTGCGGTCGACAACGTAGCGCTCGATTAGCAGTTTCTGCCCGAGGAACATCGCCGGCCAGGCCATGAGCAGCAGCGCGATAAAAACCTGCGGCCGGAAGCGCCCCGCGCTCATGATGGCGACGAGGAAGCCGAGGCAGGGCATGATGCTCATCATCACATCCAGCGGCTCGAGCGCCAGCGGCGCGGAATATCCCTCCCCCGCGCCGACGGGAAAAGTATTTTTGAAAATGGAGATGAACGGCAGTATGCAGACGGCAGCAACGCCGAAGAACAGCGCCCAATCCTTGCGCGACCTTAAACGAAATCCTGTGGTTTCAAACAACCCGAGGATCAACAGCGAAAATCCATAGGCCGACACCGTGCGGCCGAAATATTGCAGGTCGTTGATTTCGGTCGGATTGGATTTAACGCTGCCCGCGACTTCCAGCAGCTTCATGTTGAAGACAGCCTCCGCGCCAATATAAATGACGCTGAGGGTGAACAGAATCAGGCCGAAGGGCGTGAAGAATTTCTTTGATGTGGCGGTGGCATCCTGCATAACCCAATAATATCACGCAAGGCCACGCGCCGTTAACGGCTTTTCCGGCCGGTATCGCGGGCAG
>JBBQWK010000302.1:0-2900 GCA_038210695.1 Alphaproteobacteria bacterium | reverse complement strand
GGATTTCACCAAGGGTTTTCGGGGGCGCGATGAGGATGAAGGTCCCGAAATCGCCCTGCTGCGATGCACGCTCCAGCAGTTTTACGACTTCACCGACAAACTCTAGCTGGTCATGGCGGCGCTGGCCTTCAGTCAGGTTATAGGCATGCTTGCCGGTACGACCAGCATCAACATCTGCCGCTGCGGGGGACGGGAAAACATCGCTGAGAAGCTTAAGCTCTTTACCTGCTTTGAGGTAAAAACGGGCTTCGCGCTCGTCGGCGACGATAACCCAGACGGGAAGAAGCTTGCCAGCAGCGCTGACAGCGTTTTGCACATAGGCTTCCATAATTTTGATCCTTTGGTGATTAACTTGCTGATGCCCAATAAATGAACGCCCGTGCGGTTCCGTTTAAATCGGCGGCTTGAGCAATGCCTGTTTTTGCAGCCGCGTCAGCTTTTTGATGGCGATTTCGCGCTTCAGCGCCCTGCCCTTGCTGGCGCGCGATTCAATATGCACGACCTCTAGCGGCCCTCGCCCGCGCGTATATTTCGCACCGGTGCCGTCGCTATGCGCTTTCAGGCGTTTTTCGAGGTTGTTGGTGATGCCGGTGTAAAAGCTGCCATCCGCACAACGCAGGATGTAAATTGTCCAGCGCGGCTTGGCGGGTTTTTTCTTTTTCGCGGTCATGGCGCAATCTTATCATCACCCGCGGCAAAACAAAACCCGCGGCCTGTTACGGAGGCACGCGGGTTTTGGCGGAGAAAATGTTAAGCGAAAACCTTAGCCGTTGCCGACGCGGAAATCACGGTCGCCGGGCATAATGATGCCGCGGGACGCCTGCGGCGCCTGCTGCAAGCCATTGCCGATTTTCAGCACGGACGGGTTATTTTCGTAGTTCATGACTTTAAAGATGTTGCTGATGTCGCCGTTCCAGGGACCGTTGTAAAGTTCAACCAGGCGCGTGGCCCAGCTGCGGCCGCTCTCGGCGATTTCTTTCAACGGCTCGAGGTACATGCTTTCGTCCTGGCCTTTATCGTTCTTCACGCCGCGGCGTTTCAGGCCGGCTTCGGAAAGGTCAAGGCAGGTCTTGGCGATTTCCTGCACGGTGGTGCCGAGGAATGACGTTTTCAGACCGTCGCGCGGCGTGGTGACGCGCAGGTAATCGCGGTCTTCGTTGGTCCAGTCCTTCACCATTTCATAGGCGGCATCGAGCGAGGTTTTGTCGTACAGCAACCCAACCCAGAATGCGGGCAGCGCCTTGATCATTTCCTGCGGGCCGTTGTCGGTGCCGCGCATTTCGAGGAACTGGCGCAGGCGCACTTCGGGCCAGATGGTGTTGAGATGGTTTTTCCAGTCGCCGATGGTGGCTTGCTGGCCGGGGACGATATCAAGCTCGCCCTTCATGAAGTCGCCGAATTTGCCGCCATTGGCGTCCATAAAGACGTTGCCCTTGTACATGCCGATCATGGGCATGGTGTTCATGGCATAGTCGGTGAACATTTCAAAGCCGAAGCCTTTTTCAAAGGCGATCGGCAGCATGAAACCGTAACGGCCGCCCATGTTGTCGTGCAGCTTGTGGGAGCGGAAGCTTTCATAGCCGGTGTCTTTGCCTTCGCAGAACGGCGAGTTGGCAAACAGCGACACGGCGACCGGCTGGAGCGACAGCGACACGCGCAGCATTTTGACCATGTCTTCTTCAGACTGGTAACCCATGTTGACCTGAACCGTGGAGGTGCAGGAGGCAACGTCGTTCGCGTTGGGGAATTTTTTCTTCTCGAACCAGTCGAACAGCGCTTCATAGCGCGACTTCGGCATCATCGGCAGGTCTTTGGACAGATGCGTCGGGTGGAAGCCCGCCGCCAGCATGCCGAAGCCCAGCGATTTGGTCACTTCGACCGCTTCGCGGATGGTTTCATCCGTTTCTTTTGCGTTCTGGTGGACGTTGCGCAAGGGCGCGCCGCCGACTTCCATCTGCAGGGCAGGCTCGAAGGTCCAGCCTGCCTGGCTCTTTTTGAGGTCGACGATCAGGCCGCGCTCGGGCTCGCCCGCCTGCCAGCCTTTTTCGGCCACCATTTTGGCGATGAAATCCTGCACGCCGGGACGGCCGTCTTCACCGAGAAAGCTGACGGGCTTGCCATCAACAAGATAGAAAGGAGGTTTTTCGTGTTCGACACCGATCAGGCGCTGGGCGTTCGGGGTACAACCCTTTTCGAACCATTCCACTAAATCGGATTTGCCTGATATGACCTTATTGTCGACCTGACTTGGGCTAGACATTATATGACACCATAATTTTACCGTTGCTACGTAGCACGAGAACCGAACTTGCCCACGCTCTTTGGCGTGTTATCTCCGTCGCAAATCTGCAGTCCGTGCATATAGATTTATAGCTTTTCATGCAAATTATGTCAATAAGTTTTTAATTACTGGTTAATTTTGTAATAATATTACCTTAAGGGGCTATAAGTTTCCGTATATGAGTTAATAAAATCAGGGCTTTAGATTATTTTTCAGTCAGAAGCTGCAGCCCTGCCAGCGCGGCAATAAGCGCGGTCTCGGCTTTCAGGATACGGGGGCCTAGGGAAACTGGGGTCACGAATGCCCTGCCCCGCAGATTCTCGACCTCCTTATCGGAAAACCCGCCCTCCGGCCCGATCAGGAGGCCGTAGGCGGTACCGGCGGGGAGTTTGGCCAGAGCATCGGCCAGAGGGGCAGCCACGCCCCGCTCCTGACAGAACAGCAGGCGGCGGGAAGTATCCCAGCCGTTCAAGGCATCATCGAGCGTCATCAGCTCCCGCACCTGCATCACGTCCAGCCGCTCGCATTGCTCGGCGGCTTCCATCGCAATCGCGCCAAGGCGCTCGGCATTGAAGCGGTGGACGACGGTATGCTGGCAGGTGACGGGCTGGAAAACGGC
>JBBQWK010000301.1:0-2906 GCA_038210695.1 Alphaproteobacteria bacterium | reverse complement strand
GGAATAGACGTTCTGCACATCGTCGCTGTCCTCCAGCGTTTCGATGAGAGAGATAATATCTTCCGCCTGCGACTGGTCGAGCGCGACGCTGGTGTTGGGCTTCCAGATGATACCGGCCTCCACAGGCGCGCCGAATTTCTTCTCGAGCGCTTCGCGGACATGCAGGAAGTCTTCGGGCTTGGTCACGACTTCAAAGGTGTCATCAACCGCTTCCACGTTCTCCGCGCCAGCTTCAGCCGCCGCTTCAAAAAGCGGGTCGAAGCTAGCGGCTTTATTGGAGAAAATCAGCTGGCCGATTTTGGCGAACATAAAGCTGACGGAGTTGGTTTCGCCCAATGTGCCGCCGTTTTTGGTGAAGGCGGCACGCACTTCCGCCGCCGTGCGGTTGCGGTTATCGGTCAGGCCCTCCACGATGATCGCCGTACCGCCGGGGCCGCGGCCTTCATAGCGGATCTCCTGATAATCGGAGAGGTCGTTGGCGCCCGTCGCCTGGTCGATAGCCGATTTAATACGGTTGTTCGGCATGTTCGACTTGCGGGCGGCATCCATCGCATTACGTAAACGCGGATTGAGGTTCGGGTCCGGCTGGCCATTTTTGGCGGCGACGGTAATTTCCCGCGCCAGCTTATTGAAGACTTTCGCCTTCTTTTTGTCCTGTGCACCTTTGCGGTGCATGATGTTTTTAAACTGTGAATGGCCTGCCATGGGCGCCCGCTCCGTATCGATTTTTTCTAATATAAAAATAGTGCGATATATTCGCAATTGGCCTATCTTTTAGCATGGCTTGAGGCGTTAGGTGAAGCGGGAATTCGCTTGTATTCGACCCGCCGCAGCGGTAGCCTTGTCCGATAGAGGATAGTTAAGATTTTGATTTCAATAGAATTTAACAGACCGGCAACATGAGCTATCAATTCAAAAACATTACCGTACTCGTCGTCGAAAGCACGCGGGCGATGTTCGATCTCACGCGCTCGGTCCTCCAGACCTTTGGCGTCAACCAGGTCTATTCCGCCTATGGCTGCGATGAAGGCTACGACACGTTTATTCGCGTGAACCCTGACCTCGTGGTGATCGACTGGCTTGAAGACCCCAATAACGGCCTCGAGCTGACACGGCGCATCCGCACCAACAAAAAAAGCCCTAACCCCTTCATCCCCATCGTGCTGATGACGGGTTACAGCCAGAAGAAGCGCGTGCTGCAGGCACGGGATTCAGGCATCACAGAATTCCTCGTAAAGCCTTTCACTGCCAAGGCCTTGTACCAGAAAATTGAACAGCTGATTGAACGCCCGCGTCATTTCGTCAACAGCGAAAACTATTTCGGTCCGGACCGCCGCCGCAAGCGCGAAGGTGAATATGCAGGTCCTGACCGCCGCACCCTCGACCAGCCGGAGGCGAAGCCGCCCAGCAATACGGATGATGCTTCAGCCGCACCGCCCGCACCTGCTGCCGCTGCCGGTAAATCAAGCATGGCAAGCGCAGTGCAAAAGGCGAAAGAGATCAAGGAACGTCACGAAAAGACCGGCACCGATGGCAAGAAAGATGAGAAATAGGGAAGGTCTTGATGATGGTTGATACATTCGAAGGCCAGAAGAAACTCCGCAGGGCGGAGCTGATCGCACCGCCCAACCGCCTGAAAGAAAAAGTCGGCAGCGGCGGCATTGATGAAACCGTGCTGATGAAAGCGCAGGAACTGCTGGAGACAAACACGATTGATTTCAAGCCTATCGCGCAAATGCTTGTGGATGTACTTCATGAAGCAATTTCCGACGCCAAGGCCGGCACGCTGAAGGGCGAAGAAGCGATTGAAAGCATGCTCTACCCCGCCATGCAGCTGAAAGCTCAAGGCGGCATGTTCCACTACCCGCTGATCAGCGAAATCAGCAACACGCTGGTCAACTTCCTTGAAACCGTGACGACGACCGACAAGGACGTCATGGATATTGTGGTCGCGCATAAAATGTCGATCAATGCGGTGCTGGCGAGCCAGATCAAGGGCGATGGCGGCAAAACCGGACGCGAGCTGCGCGACGCGCTGCTGGACGCCTGCGCACGTTACTACAAAAGCCGCAAAAACTGATTTTTAATAAACCGCCGCGATTATTTCGAGATCGCTGTTTTGACAGCATCCCGCTGCGAGAGCGCGTCTTCAATCTGCTCCGCCATGCCTTCATGGCTGATGATGGCGACTTTGTCTTTATCGCCGACGAACAGCAGCGCCGCCGCCGCGTCGTTCTTACCATCAAGGCAGACAACTTCGCTTTCCAGCGTGGTCATGGCGCCGCTTTTGCCAGCCGCGGTTTCCCGATGGGCGAAGTCGCCCTTGCAGCGGATTTTTGCCTCCGCGATGTAGGTGGCGGCGGTGTCGGAAATCGACTGGCCATGGATGAGCGGGCGTTCTTCCGCCGCGCCGTAAATATTTTCCGTCCGCCAGACATAGCCGAGACCCTGCACAACCGGCGAAAGCCCCGCCTTCTCCAGCAGGCTATGCGCAAAACCGGCAACGGGCGCTGCAGGCACTGCATCTGCGGTGGCGTCACAGGCAGCAGGTTCAACGGCCATCAGAATGCCCATGTCGGCAGCAGCATCGGCTGGCGCTTTCACTTTGGAGGCAGTAACCGATTTTGACATCGCGCGTTCCTGCGTTTCCATTTCGGCCTGCAGCTGCGCGTCCGACACGGCTTCGGACTTATCGGCTGTGATCATTTTCTGCGTCGCAGCCTGGTTTTCGGCCATCAGGCGGCGGTTTTCCAGCTGCAGGCGCGCAATCTCGTCCTTCAGCGTGCTGTCGGCGGATTGTCTTGCGACATCGAAATCCTGCATGGTGCCGGGCGTGCCGACCTGGATGCCGGCGAGAGTCGGGGAAACGACCGGCGCAGTCGCCAGAACGGGCCCCTGCATGGGCG
>JBBQWK010000300.1:0-2907 GCA_038210695.1 Alphaproteobacteria bacterium | reverse complement strand
GCAGGGCGCGCAGCTGTTCCAGCACTTTTGCAATGTCGGCCAGTTTTTCCGGCGGGCAGTGGCCCATGGCGTCATCCCCGAAGCTTGATTATAAATGCCGTTAATTCTATATATCGGCAGGTACAAACAAAAGGTTTTCAATCATGAAACGGTTTCTCCGCTTTGCGCTTCTCATTCTTCTTGGCTTTATCATCGGCGGCGGCGCGGCTTACGTGACGCAGCTGCGCAAGTTCCGCGCCATACAGGCACCGACATCGCTCGAGAAACCCAATGAAGTCACGCAAGGCCCCGACGGCCGCCTGAAGGTCAAGAAAGACCCCGTGCAGGAAGCGATCAACGCCGCGAAGGAGGGCAAAGACCCCATCGCTGCGGAAAACAAGGCGCTGGCGCACAATGGCGACACCACGGAAACCCATGATGCGGTAGATGAAGCACCGGCCGCCGCAACAACCGAAGGCGTTCAGGGCATCCTTGGCTCCAAGCCCATCAAGCTCGCGCATTCCGAACCCGGCATCGGCATGTATGTGCCCGGCACCTTCACGCTGAAGGACATGAATGGCCGCGAGGTGACGGAGAAATCATGGCCCGGCAAATATCTGCTGGTCTTTTTCGGCTTCACCCACTGCCCGGATATCTGCCCTGTGACGCTGGATAAAATGACTCAAGTTAACAAAAAGCTCGGCGACCTTGCCGACAAGGCGCAACCGCTGTTCGTCACCGTTGACCCGTCGCGCGATACTGCCGATGTGATGAAAGCCTATCTGGCGAATTATGATAAATCTATTCTCGGCCTTACCGGCACTGACGACCAGATCAAGGCAGCCGAGGATTCCTTCAAGGTCTATGCCGCCAAGGCGGCAGGCGACGGGGAGAACTATTCCGTTGATCACTCAGCGTTTATTTACCTGATGTCGCCCCATAACCGGCTGGAGGAAGTGCTGCGTATCGAGCAGGGCACCGACGCCGTGGTCGATAAAATCCGCCCCTATCTCGATGGCACGCACAAAGAGAGCGTGATCGCGCCGTAATACGTAAAACAGCGGTACGGAAACCCGCGTTTTTCACGGCACGGGCAGGGATTGGAGTTGCATAGAATCTTTGCTTCATGCTAAATCGTGCGCGAAAAGCGTGCTTATGCACCACCTTATATATTGAACGGGGGATACCTTTGGCCGGTCAGTCAGGAAACCAAGATATTGCAAGACGCTACGCGACCGCCTTCTTCGCGCTTGCTGCGGAAAGCAACCAGATTGACCTTATCTCCAAGGACCTCGACACCGTCGAAGCCATCCTGAATTCGGGCGGCGATATCGACAGCTTCCTCAACAACGCCACCCTGCGCCGCGATGACCAGATGCGCGCGCTGGCGGAAATCGCCAAGCATTACAAATTGTCTGACCTCACCGCCAAGCTGCTCGGCACTGTTGCGCAGAAGCGCCGCCTGCCGGCTCTCGGGGCCATCGTCCAGGCCGTCAAGGCCCTCATCGCCGACTCCCGCAACGAAGTCACGGCGGATGTCACCGCAGCGCAGGCGCTCGACCAGGACCAGATCCGCGAGATCGAAGTCTCGCTGCAGAAAGTTCTCGGCAAGACGGTCAGGGTTAATCTTTCCGTTGATCCTTCGATCACCGGCGGCCTGATCATCAAGGTCGGCTCGCGCCTGATCGACTCTTCCGTCAAAACCAAACTGGAGCGCCTGCACAGGGCTCTTCGGAACACCAACGAATTATCCGACAAAGCCAAAATGAAAGAGGTAGCTTAACGCCATGGAAATCAGAGCAGCTGAAATTTCCTCCATCCTGAAGAACCAGATCGCCAAATTCGGCGCCGAGGCAGATGTCGCCGAAGTGGGTCAGGTTGTCTCCGTCGGTGACGGTGTCGCCCGCGTCTACGGTCTCGACAAAGTGAAGGCCGGCGAGATGGTCGAGTTTTCAAACGGCGTGAAGGGCATGGCCCTCAACCTCGAAACCGACAACGTCGGCGTTGTCATCTTCGGTGACGACCGCGACATTAAAGAAGGCGACACTGTGCGCCAGACTGGCGAGATCGTTTCCGTGCCCGTCGGCAAGGAACTGCTCGGCCGCGTTGTCGACGCGCTCGGCAACCCGATCGACGGCAAAGGCCCGCTGAAGGCCAAAGAAATCCGCCGCGTTGACGTGAAAGCGCCCGGCATCATCGCCCGCAAATCGGTTTCGGAACCGATGCAGACCGGCCTCAAGGCTATCGACGCCCTCGTGCCGATCGGCCGCGGTCAGCGCGAGCTGATCATCGGCGACCGCCAGACGGGCAAGACCGCCATCGCGCTCGATACCATTCTGAACCAGAAAGAAATCAACAAAGGCACGGACGAGAAGAAAAAGCTGTACTGCGTTTACGTCGCTGTCGGCCAGAAACGCTCGACCGTTGCGCAGCTCGTCAAAACGCTCGAAGAAAACGGCGCGATGGAATATTCCGTCGTCGTCGCCGCCACCGCGTCCGAACCCGCGCCGCTGCAATACCTGGCGCCCTACACCGGCTGCACTATCGGCGAATATTTCCGCGACAACGGCATGCACGCCCTGATCGTATACGATGACCTGTCCAAACAGGCTGTCGCGTACCGCCAGATGTCACTGCTGCTGCGCCGCCCGCCCGGCCGCGAAGCTTATCCCGGCGACGTGTTCTATCTACACTCGCGCCTGCTGGAGCGTGCCTCGAAACTCAATGACGATCTCGGCTCGGGCTCCCTTACCGCCCTTCCGGTCATTGAAACGCAGGCCGGCGACGTTTCCGCCTACATCCCCACCAACGTGATCTCCATCACCGACGGCCAGATCTTCCTTGAAACGGGCCTTTTCTACAAAGGCGTCCGCCCGGCTATTTCCGTCGGTCTTTCCGTCTCCCGCGTCGGCGGTGCCGCGCAGACCA
>JBBQWK010000299.1:0-2918 GCA_038210695.1 Alphaproteobacteria bacterium | reverse complement strand
ATTGGCGGCGAGCGCAAGGATACGTTCTTTCTCTTGCGGATAGGGCAGCAGACCCAGTTTCACCAGTACCTGAAAACCGTTGCAGATGCCGATAATGGGTTTGCGGCCCTCGACCATTTTGAAAAACTTGTCGCCAAGCTTGTGGCGGATTTTAAGCGCCAGAATCTGCCCGCTGCCCAGCTCGTCACCAAAAGAAAATCCGCCGGGAATAGCAAAGCCGTCTGCCGTCTTCAAAACTTCCGGCGTTGCCAGCAAGTCATTCACATGGATGATCTGCGTTTCCGCGCCGCTGAAATCGAGCGCGAAGGCGGTTTCCCGCTCGCAGTTGATGCCGTCGCCGGCAAGAACGATGAATTTGGGTTTTTTCATGCTCAAAATCCTTTCTGCCAGCTAGCGACCAGTTGCAGCAGCGGAATATTTTCGCCCGCCACATGCAGCACCTGCTCGGCTGTCACTGCGCCGATCTTCCCGCAGGTTGATCCCGCGAAAACCGCCTCGAATGCAGCGACATCAGCAGCCGCAATGCTGATCACAAAACGACCCGCCGCTTCACCAAACAATTCCAACGCTTCAGATGACACATCCAACGTGGCGCCGAGTCTGCCGCCGATCATGCTTTCCGCCACAGCCGCCAGCAAGCCGCCATCCGAAACGTCATGCGCAGATTTAATCAGCCTGGCTTTCAGCGCGCCATGCAATTTGCGATAGAGCGAAAGGTTTGCCGCAAGGTCGAGTTGCAGCGCCGCGCCTTCCACAATATCAAAAGCTGCGGCATATTCCGAACCCGCGAAACTTGAGGTCGTGCGGCCGAGGAGATAAATAATATCGCCCTCGTCGCGGAAAGCGCTTGAAACGCCGCTGCCCATTTGCACGCGCGCCATGGCCGTGACCATCAGCGTTGGCAGGCAACTAACGGCGATTTCGTCGCCGCGGCCATCTTTGCCACGGAAGTCGTTCTTCATGCTGTCCTTGCCGCTCACCAGCGGTGCGCCGTAGGCCTTGCAGATATCGTAAAGCCCTTCGCAGGTCCGCACCAATTGGCCGAGCTTGTAGGTGCCTTCCGGATTTTTGGCGGAGGCGACAGAGTCAGGCCAGCAGAAATTATCCAGCAGGCAGAGCATGTCGGGGTCGCCGCCGGAAACAACGACGTTGCGCACGGCTTCATCCACCGCAGATTGCGCCATAATATACGGGTCATGCAGCGACAGGCGCGGTGCCAAGCCGCAGCCAACCGCCACGCCAGCATCTGCCGCGCCGCCGTGCGGCTGCAGCCAGATAACGCCGGCATCGGAAGGGCCATCGGCCTTTGCGCCGGTGAAGGGCTTCATATGCGTTGCCGCCTGCACTTCATGGTCGTAGGCGCGTACCCATTTTTCTTTCGACGTTATATTCGGGCGGGCAAGGAGAAGCTGAAGCGCCTCGCCGACCGTCGCCGGCACTTTTTTGCGGGCGTCATTCAATTTTGTACCGCCCGACCATTCCGCGCGCGGCTTCGGCGCGGCCCAGCCAGCCGTCAACTGCATTTGCGGCAGTGAGTCGTGCAGGAAGGACAGCGGCAGCTGCCCCGTCAACACGCCGGCGTAATAAACGGTGAGCATGCCGCTGGCATCAAAAACGCCGATGTCGGTTGCAGAAACGGAACGGCGACGGGCAAGGTCAAGGAAGGCGGCGGCAGTTGCGGGCGGCACGGCAACGGTCATGCGCTCCTGGCTTTCGCTGACCATCAGCTCCCAAGGCGAGAGACCGGGATATTTCACCGGGCATTTGGCAAGATCAAGGCTCGCACCGCCGGACATTTGCGCCATTTCGCCGACGCTGGAGCTGAGGCCGCCCGCGCCATTATCGGTGATGGCGCTGTAAAGGCCCAAGTCGCGCGCTTCCAGCAAAAAGTCCATCATGCGTTTTTGCGTCAGCGGGTCGCCAATCTGCACCGCCGTTGCGGGCGCATTGTCATCAAGCTCCAGCGAGCTGAATGTTGCGCCATGAATACCATCCGCGCCAATCGCGCCGCCGACCATGAAAATACGGTCACCGACGGAAAGTTCTTTCTCGGCGGAGGGGCGGCCATTCGGCAATACCGGCGGCATGACGCCGACCGTGCCGACGAAAACCAGCGGCTTGCCGGCGTAATCGCGGTCAAAAAAGAAGGCGCCGTTGACGGTGGGGATGCCGCTTTTGTTGCCGCCATCTTCAACGCCCTTGTGCACGCCTTCGAGAATGCGGCGCGGCGATTTGGGGCCGGCGGGTAGTTGTTCCGCGGGGCCAAGATCAGGCGGGGCGAAACAGAACACATCGGTATTCGCAATCGGCCGCGCGCCAAGGCCGCAGCCCATGATGTCGCGGTTGACGCCAAGAATGCCTGTCAGCGCGCCGCCGTAGGGGTCAAGCGCGGAGGGGCTGTTGTGGGTTTCAACCTTGATGCAAAGGTCGACGTTATCATCGAAGCGCACAATGCCGGCATTGTCGCTAAACACGGAAATAAGCCAGTCAAGCTTGCGCTCCTGCTGGATTTCTTTGGTGGCGCGCTTGATGTAGGTTTTATAAAGGCTGTCGATGACGCGCGTGCCATCCGGCCCTGCATAATTGATGCGGGCGGAGAAAATTTTATGTTTGCAGTGCTCGCTCCAGGTCTGGGCGAGGATCTCAAGCTCCACATCCGTCGGCATGGCGGGCAGGTTTTGCGCGGCACGCGCCTTGATGACATCGATGTCTTTGTAATAGGCCTGAATATGCTTCAACTCGTTGAGCGACAGGGCGAGGAAGCGGTCCTTGCTGAATTTTTCTAATGCTGCATCATCCTTATCGAGCGAAACGGCTTCGTCTTTGGGGGTATGTGTGATATCTGTTTTTGTCTGTGGAATTCTATCATTCCTTTTTTCGTGTTTGTTTTCTGCTTTGGTGGTGACATCCGCCTTCTG
>JBBQWK010000298.1:0-2946 GCA_038210695.1 Alphaproteobacteria bacterium | reverse complement strand
GTCCTGCTTGACGTCGACCATGAGGAGGTCAGCGCCCTTGCCGGTGCGCAAGGCTCCCATCGCCTGCTCGATATCCTCGGTATGGGTAACGCGGGCGCCACGGCCAATGGCAATTTTGCCAGCCGTGCTGATCTGCCCGTTGAGACTGCCCACAATCATCAGTCGCATGGTCGGAATATCCCCTTAAAGTCTTCTTCTTACGTCGGCGAGCGGTCGGATTTGACGATTTCTGTCATGGTGACGCCAAGGCGGTCTTCCACGACAATAACTTCGCCGCGCGCAACAAGGCGGTTGTTGACGTAGATATCAATCGCTTCGCCAACTTTACGGTCCAGCTCCACCACGGCACCGCGGCCAAGCTTCAGCAGCTGGCTCACCTGCATCGTCGATTTGCCGAGCACGGCAGAGATTTGTACCGGAATGTCATAGATCGCATCGATGTCCTTCTTGCGGACTTCGGTCGTCACATGTTCCTGCATTTCCTCGAAGGCGACATGCGGCTTGTCTTTATCGTTGGCCATGGTTCTCTCCTGGTTAAACGTTATTTATCGTCTGTCATCGTCGACTGCATGCCGGCGATGGCTTTGGCGAATTCTGATTCAATCTGGGCGTAAAGGCGCTCGTACAGGCGCTCCGCGCCGCCGTCCGCCCATTCGACGCGCACGTCGGTGGGCGCCAGGTTGTCGTCGGCAATGATGATGAGCTTGCCGCCGAAGCCTTTTGCCGCCGCCAGCTCCTCGATATGGTGCTTCAGCGCCTCAAGGTGGCCGCCGTTGACGGTAATGGCGATGCGGGCTTCATCCCTACGGGTATCGACCGCCGTTAAAATCACATGCTCGATTTCCTGCAGCGAATAGCGCTGCGCAAAGCGGGGCAGCAGCTTGTGCGTGACTTTCAGGGCCAGCCTTGCGGTATTCGTCATGGTTTCAATTTCGCGGCGCTCTTCATTGGCGACCAGCGTATCGGCGGAAAGGGCAATGTTGTGCAGGGCGCGCTGCTGTAATTCTTCGGTGCTCATCTTGGCATCGCGCAGGCCGTCTGCCTTGCCTTGCGCGTATGACTGGCTGCGGGCAAGTTCCATCTGCTCCGCCGTGTAGCTTTCAGCCACGGGCATATTGTCGGTCGCAACGGCATCGAAGTCATTGTTGTCGAACAAAAACTTTTTCACGTCGCCATCATTCTTAATAGATGAGCTCATCTTCATCTTTCGCGGTGACTATCGTTATCTCGCCGCGCTCGGCAAGGTCCTTGGCGGTGACGACAAGGCTGGCCTGCGCTTCCTCGACGTCTTTGAGGCGCACGGGGCCCATGGCGGCCATGTCTTCCTTCATAATCTTGGCTGCGCGCTCCGACATGTTGGAGAAGAACAGGTCCTTCATGGCGTCGGACGCGCCCTTCAGCGCGAGGGGCAGGTGTTCCTTGTTGGCGGCGCGGATGACCGTCTGGATCGCGGACGGGTCGAGGCGGCCGAGGTCTTCGAAGGTGAACATCAGGCTGCGGATGCGCTCTGCCGCATCGGGGTTGCGTTCCTCGAGGCTGGTCATGAACTTGGTCTCGGTCGCGCGCTCGAGGCTGTTGAAAATCTCGGCCATAATTTCATGGCTGTCACGGCGGCTGGTTTTGGCAAGGTTCATCATGAATTCGGTGCGGAGGGTCTTTTCAACGTCGTCGAGGACGTCTTTCTGCACGGCTTCCATGCGCAGCATGCGCATCACGACTTCCATCGCAAAGCCTTCCGGCAGCAGGGCGAGGACGGAGGCCGCGTGCTCGGCGGTAATTTTTGACAGCACCACGGCGACGGTCTGCGGATATTCCTTTTGCAGGAAGTTCGCCAGAATGTCCTCGTTCACGTTGGAAAGCTTTTCCCACATGGTGCGGCCGGCGGGGCCGCGGATTTCTTCCATGATGCCGTCGACCTTGTCTTTGCCGAGGACTTTTTGCAGCAGGCGCTCCGTTGAATCCATCGTACCGACGAGGGAGGAGGTGGAGGTGATGTTTTCCGCAAATTCAATAAACAGGCGCTCGATCACGGCAGAGCTGACCTTGCCGAGGTTCGACATGGTCTGGGAGATGTTCATGATCTCCTCCTGCCCCAGCTGCTCGAAAATTTTCGCCGTGTATTCCTCGCCGAGGGACAACAGCAAAATCGAGGCCTTCTCGGTGCCGGTCAGGGTGCGGTAATCTTCACGAATGCGCATTCATAACTCCGGTAGGCTTTTAAGCGGCTCTTAGCTTTCCTGGCTCATCCACTGGCGGATGACGGAAACAGTTTCATTCGGGTGGTTGGTGACGAGGTCGCTGATCTTCTGGACGGATGAGGCCTTGACCTTGCCCTCGACCGACGACATGTCGATCATTGATTCAAGCTCCGACTGCGTCTGCCCGCCGCCGCCCATGGACCCGCCGGGGCCGGGGCCGGCAAGCTGTGCCTGCGGCGTCTGGCCGGGGAGGAGGGCGGTGTCTTCAGGCCCGACGTTGCGGCCGGTCGCCACGCGCGGCGCGGTAAAGTGCGTTGCCAGCGGGCGCAGGACGAGGAGGATAATGAGGACCGCAACGACCGAAAGCGCCAGCGTTTCCGCCATGCTCAGAATGTCGCCCTTGGGGAAGCCCATGATGGTGTCGTTTTTCAACGGCGTCATGTCGAACTGTTCGGTATCGGCGAACTGCATGTTGACGACGCTGACCGCGTCGCCGCGCGATTCATCAAACCCGACGGCGGATTTGACGAGGGTGGCGATTTTCGCCAGCTCGTCATCGGAGCGCGGGGTGTATTTGCGGGGCGGCGCCCAGTCGGCGGCGGCGTCCTTCGGTTTCTGCACGCTTGTATCGGGCGCATAGCTGCCGTCCACCAGAACCGCGATCGAGAGTTTTTCGACCTGTCCGCTTTCGCGCACAAGGTTCTCGGTCGTCTTGGTGATTTCGTAGTTGGTGGTTTCTTCGGTGCGG
>JBBQWK010000297.1:0-2956 GCA_038210695.1 Alphaproteobacteria bacterium | reverse complement strand
TCAACGCGCCTTCCGTGCCGCTGGTCGCCAATGTGATTGCGTCAGAAGTTACCGACCCCGCGCGTATCAGCCAGCTGCTGGTCGAGCAGGTGACGGGCATGGTGCGCTGGCGCGAATCTGTGCTGTACATGAAAGCGCAGGGCGTGACCGAATTGATCGAGCTTGGCGCAGGCAAAGTTTTGAACGGCCTCACCAAGCGCATTGATGGCGAGCTGACCGGACGCTCTGTCAACAGCCCCAAAGATGTCGAAGAATTTGCGGCCACGCTTTAATGGCGTTTTTGCTGTATGCCTTTGGCGCTTCGCTCTGCTGGGGCGTGAGCTATACGATATCGGAGCAATTGCTGCGCAAAATCTCCGTCGCCTCCGTCATGGTGACGACATCTATTGCCACGCTGGCCTTTGCGCTGTGCCTTGGGCTTGCGGGTAATAATTTCGCGGCGGATTTCGACACCTTAAAAAAAACCTCCGGCGCGGGCTACCTTATTCTTATCTCGATCATCGTCTATGTGGCGGCGAACTGCTTTATTCTGCTCTCCACCAAGGCGAAGAACGCGACCATGGCGGCAATGGTGGAAATCACCTATCCGCTGTTTACCGCGCTGTTCGCCTGGCTGTTCTTTAAGGAAGTGCAGGTGACCGCAGGCACGCTGCTGGGCGCATTGCTGATACTTGCGGGCGTCAGCTGTATCTATTATTTTGGCAAAAGTCTCTAACCCATAAGGATTCTAAAACCATGTTCAATCTTTCCGGTAAAAAAGCGCTTGTCACGGGCGCATCAGGCGGCATCGGCGGCGCGATCGCGAAAGCCTTGCATGCGCAGGGCGCAGATGTGGCGCTTTCCGGCCGGAATGTGGAAGCGCTCGAGAAGCTCGCCGCCGAAATCGGCTCCCGCTGTTTCGTGCTGCCGGGCGACCTGAATTCATCCGAAGCTGCGGATGCGCTGATTAAATCGGCGGAAGAAAAAATGGGTCAGGTGGATATTCTGGTCAACAACGCCGGCCTGACCAAAGACGGCCTGTTCATGCGCATGAAAGATGACGACTGGCAGGTGGTGCAGGACGTCAACCTGACCGCGCCCTTCCGCCTGATCCGCGCCGCCATTAAAGGCATGATGAAACGCCGCTTTGGCCGTGTCATCAACATCACCTCCGTCGTGGGCGTCACGGGCAATCCCGGGCAGGCGAATTACTGCGCATCAAAAGCCGGCATGATCGGCATGAGCAAGTCGATGGCGGCGGAAGTCGCATCGCGCGGCATTACCATCAACTGCGTCGCACCCGGATTTATCGCTACCGCGATGACGGAAGCATTGAACGACGACCAAAAAGCAAAAATCAACGCGACCATCCCCGCCGGTGCTATGGGCACGCCGGAAGACATCGCAGCATCATGCGTTTACCTGGCCTCCGATGAAGGCAAATACGTCACCGGCCAGACCATTCACGTAAATGGCGGCATGGCGATGATTTAATAATTTCTAATTGAGATATTTGCGGACTTTGTCCGGCTCTGTGCCCATGAGTTCGACTGCTTCGAGCAGTTCGGGCTGGGAGACACCGAATTCGTCCATCCAGTACTGGATGGCGTAAGCTTCGGAGAGGGAGATAGCTGCCGGGTCTGGCGTATAAAATGTTTGCTGGTTCATCGCTTGCTCATTTGTCGTTGCCGTTATGAAACCAACCGGAATGACACCGGCACAGTTCCGATGACTCTATAAGGCTGAATTTATTCGATTTATTTCGTTTATTTCTTAAAATAAATCTCGGTTTTTGGTTCCCTTTATTCCTGAAGCCAGCCTATTCTAAGGCGCGCGCGAGCAGCCGCATTTTGTACTGAATTGAATCTATAAGGGAATCTGCGCTGGCTGGACTTCATATGGCGCTCAACCTAGCTTATTTCTTGACATAAGCAGCACCAAGGGCTTATGAAAAGGGCAGATTGGGTGTTTGCAAACATGGAAACTGTGTGATAATTACACCCTCACCTGTAAAATGCAGCGCTAGAACACACGACCAAATACAACCTTACACCGAACGAGGAAATGCAATGAGCAACGTCAACGAACGCGTCAAGAAAATCGTGGTAGAGCACCTCGGAGTCGATGGCGCTAAAGTCACCGATAACGCCAGCTTCATCGACGATATGGGCGCAGACAGCCTCGACACCGTCGAACTGGTCATGGCATTTGAGGAAGAATTCGGCATCGAAATTCCCGATGACGCGGCTGAAAAAATCCAGACCGTGAAAGACGCAATCTCGTTCATCCAGCAGAACGCGAAAGCCGCTTAACATCGCCTGATAGATCCGGAAAATGGCCCCTTCTTTTCAAAAAGACCGGGGCCATTTTTCTTATAAGGCTTATTTATAACTTTCGGAGTTCCAAATGCGGCGCGTTGTCGTTACCGGTATGGGGATTGTCAGTCCGCTGGGCCTCGGGCTCGAGCATAACTGGCAGAAATTGACATCAGGCAAATCTGGCATCCGCAAGATCTCGCTGTTCGATGCCTCGGACATTTCCTCCCGCATCGCCGGCGAAGTGCCGCGCGCGACGGAAACCGATAACGGCCCCAACGTCCTCGACCTCAATAAATATATCGAGCACAAAGAACAAAAGAAGATGGATGACTTTATCCACTTCGGTTACGTCGCGGCGGTGGACGCCGTGGAAGATTCCGGCTGGAAACCCACCGACTATGAAGACCAGTGCCGCACCGGCGTGCTGATCGGCTCCGGCATCGGCGGCCTGACGAATATTCAAGACACCTCCATCATGATGCAGGAAAAAGGCACGCGTCGCATATCGCCGTTCTTTATCCCCTCCTCCCTCATCAACCTGATCTCGGGGCAAGTTTCCATCCGCTACGGCTTTAAAGGGCCGAACCATGCGGTTGTTACCGCCTGCGCCACCGGCACCCATGCCATTGGTGATGCGGCGCGCCTGATTGCGTTTGATG
>JBBQWK010000296.1:0-2958 GCA_038210695.1 Alphaproteobacteria bacterium | reverse complement strand
ACAACTACATGACCTATGATTTTAACCTGCGCCTGCTGACATCGCGCAGCGGCTCTAGCGATGGCGGGCTGATGGTCATCCCCTTCTCACAGCTGGACCCCGAAACGCTGGTGGCGTTACGCGAGAAGCTGGTTGCGCTGGAAGGCAATCCGCCGGAACTGCCGAGTGATGGGTTGCAGCTGCAAAAGCCCAAGCCCAAAGAATTTGGCACCTGAGAGCTGAAGCCTCCTATTTAATTATGGCAAATTGTTGACGGGAATCAAACGGCGGGTTACGTTGCTGCATAGCAGCAATTGTACCCCACTCCTTTGAAGGAAAACCGGATGCTCAATATCGCCAAAATTCTTCCCAATGAAGGCAAGTTTTACACGTTTATCGAGCAGCTCTCCGCCGAGGCGCATACCAGCGCGACGCACCTGAAAACTTTTATCGAGAGCACCGACCCCGCCGCGAAGGAAGAAGCCGGCAAGGCGATCAAGGCCTGCAAGCTGCAGGCGAAAAAAATCTCCGGCGATGTGACCAGGGAATTGTGCCTCTCCTTCATCACCCCGTTCGACCGCGAAGACATCCAGCAATTCTGCCTGTACCTCTACCGCATCACCAAGACAATCGAAAAAACGCGCGAGCACATGCAGATTTTTAAAATCACCGACATCGGCGAGCTGTCGCGCCAGCTGGAGCTGATCACGCAGGAAGCGGATGCGATGGACAACATGGTCCACGCCCTTATCAAGGGCGGCAAGCCGGAACAGATCATCGAGAAAGCGGCGCTGCTCGACGCGCTTGAAAACAAGGGCGATGAAATTCTGTCCGAACTGCTGGCGGAGCTGGTGGAAAAGACGGAAAAAGCCCGCGACCTGATGGTGAAGAAAGATATTTACGACCTGCTGGAGCGCATCATCGACGGTTACCGCGATGCCGCGGGCGTTGCGCTGCAGATCACCCTGAAACACAGCTAAGGCGCCGCAATATGGCCCTCATCCTTCTTGTCACCGTGGTGACGCTGGCGCTGGTGTTCGACTACATCAACGGCTTCCATGACTCGGCCAATGCCATTGCGACGGTGGTATCGACGCGGGTCATGCGCCCCGTGCCGGCGGTTATTTTCGGCGGCGTCCTCAACCTTGCGGGCGCATTGATGGGCACGGAAGTTGCCGCCACCATCGGCAAAGGCCTTGTCGTCCCGACCTCCATCACCATGCCGACCATTATTTGCGCGCTGATTGCCGCCATCATCTGGAACCTGATTACCTGGTACAAGGGTTTGCCGACATCGTCATCGCATGCGCTAGTCGGCTCCCTCCTCGGTGCCACGTTCTTTTCGGGCGGGAATGGCAACGACAATATTATCTGGCCGGCGGTCTGGGCCAAAATCGTCATGCCCATGCTTACCTCCCCGCTGCTCGGCGTCGGTATCGGCTTCCTGCTGATGACGGCGCTGACCTGGATGGTGTATCGCGTAAAACTCGGCCGCATCAACCGCATCTTTTCAAAGCTGCAGATTGTGTCGGCGGGTTTCATGGCCTTAAGCCACGGCCTCAACGACGCGCAGAAATCCATGGGTATCATCGCCCTTGGCCTCTTGCTGACCTACCCCGCTGAATCCTTCGCGGTGCCGTTCTGGGTGAAAATCTGCTGCGCCCTCGCCATGGGCGCCGGCACGATGTCCGGCGGCTGGCGCATTGTGCGGACGCTGGGCAGCAAAATGATCAAGCTGCAGCCCATCCACGGCTTTGCTGCGGAAACCACGGCCTCCATCATCATCGCCGGCGCCTCCCACCTCGGCATTCCGGTGTCGACGACGCAAGTGATTTCAACCTCCATCATGGGCGTCGGCGCGACGAAGCGCCTGTCCGCCGTGCGCTGGGGCATCGTCGGCAATATCGTCTGGGCCTGGGTTCTGACCCTGCCGCTCAGCTTCGCCTTTGCCGGCGGCATGATGTGGCTGTTTAAACTCATCCACGGCTAGGAACAGAAAACAAAAAAAAACCCGCTCGAGAAATCGAGCGGGTTTTTTTGTGTCTATCAGCGAAGAATTACTTGCCGACTGCTTCTTTGAGTTCTTTGGCAGCGCGGAAAGCGATTTTCTTTTTCGCCGGAATTTTGATGGTTTCGCCGGTGGCGGGGTTGCGGCCCATGCGTGCAGCGCGCTTGCGCACTTGCAGGATGCCGAGGCCGGCCATGCGGACGCGATTGCCTTTTTTCAGGTTCGTCACGAGGCTGTCGATCAGGTCTTCCATGATCGCGTTCAGCGTCTTCTTGGGCATTTCGTGCTTTTCGGCAATTTCAGCTGCAATGTTTTTCAGCGTAACAGTCGGTTGGGTTGCTTTGGCCATGTTTTCAACTCACTTCGTTGTGTTGCACAATCGGCGTTCAAAAATGGCGGGGTTCGTCGCCGAAAAACCGGCACCCCAGAATCATGCTTGCGCACCGTGACACCATGATTCATGACAGATTAGAAAACCTGCGCCAACAGTAAAATGAGTGCGAAACCCTTTAAAAGCGCGTTTTTGGCGTTTTTTTGCGGTAATGCGCCGCAGCAGGGCGGCAAAAACCCCTATAAAAGCCGTCAGGCTTCCGCCTGCTTCTTCATTTCTTCCAGCTCCAGCCAGCGCATCTCGGCGTTTTCCAAATTGGTGCGCGCCTCCACAAGCCGTTTCGATGCCGTCTCGAACTCGCCGCGGTCACGGGCGTAGAGGCCGGAATCCTCCAGCACGCGCTCGAGGTCGGCGGCCTCCGCCTCCAGCGCCGCCATTTTCGCGGGCAGGTTTTCCAGCTCGTACTGCAGCTTGTAGGTGAGCTTTTTATAGACCTTCGGCGCTGCGGGCGCGACGGGATCGGGGCGGTCATTGCTTGGCTTGTTTTCATGGAAGACGAAATCATCGTCATCATCGTCATCATCATCGGTGTCGTAATCATTGCGCTTCGATGCCTTGCGGCGTTTTTTCGCCTCGAGAT
>JBBQWK010000295.1:0-2959 GCA_038210695.1 Alphaproteobacteria bacterium | reverse complement strand
GCCGCCGTTGCCTCCGCGACGCATCACGAGCTTGACCTCGTCTCCGTCCACTAATCCAGTCTTGGATAAAAACTGGCTCATCCTTATCATCGCCGGCCTGTTCGAAACGGGCTGGGCGATTGCGCTTAAATATTCGGCAGGCATGACCAAGCCGCTGCCCTCCGTGGCGGTGGTTGTACTCATGGGCATCAGCGTCTACCTGCTCGGCTGGGCCTTGAAGGCACTCCCCGTCGGCTCCGCCTATGCGGTATGGACGGGCATCGGCGCCATCGGCACCGCGCTTCTCGGCATCATGATATTCCATGAATCAGCCAGCCCCCTGCGGCTCGGCTTTATCGCGCTTATCGCGATCGGAATTTTGGGATTGAAGTATGTAACGCCCGCGGGCTGAGGTTTTTTAAGCCGCCTGCGTGCTCGCCCAGTCCTGCAAAATTTGCTCGATCTTGTTGGCGCAGTTGATGCCGCGAAGGTTCTGGCAGGTGGCGTGGTCTTTCAGGAAGCGGGAGATATGGGCCAGCATCTTGAGGTGCTGCGTCGTCTTGCTTTCGGCAGGCGCCAGCAGCATGAAAATAAGGTCAACGGGCAGGCCATCAATCGCATCATAATCAATCGGGGTTTCCAGGCGGACAAGAACGCCGTGGATTTTTTGTGCTGTCGCAATTTTCACGTGGGGAATGGCAACGCCATAGCCGATGCCGGTGGAGCCGATGCGCTCCCGCGCGATCAACGCATCGAACAGGGGCTCCGGCGGTCCGCCCAGCAGGGGCACGCAGGCCTCGGCTATGGCGCGGAAGGCAGCCTTCTTCGAATTGGCCTTCAGGTCCGGGATAATCAAGTCAGCGCTAATCATGTAACGTATCTGCCCCTCGAAGGGCCCCCGTCATCTATACGTGACGGCTAGGGCCCGATAGCGTCAGGTCGGGCGGTTTCCTCCGCCCGGACGCCCTGTTTTACCTTTTCTTTTTTGCAGCTTTTTTGCTGCTTTTCTTGTTCATCATCTTGTTGGCGGGCTTGGCCTTCGCCTTCGCCTTGAATTTCGGCGCGGGCTTTTTAGCGGCGGGTTTCGCAGCCGGCTTGGCCTTCGCTTTTGCAGCCGGCTTCGCAGGCGCCTTTGCTTTTGCTTTCGGCGCGGGTGCTGCGGCACGGGCGGCTTTCGGCACTTCCACTTGCGCGGGGTCGACCCAGCCGATGTTGCCGTCTTTACGGCGGTAAACCATGTTGTAGTTGTTGCGCGCAGGGTTGCGGAACAGCAGCGCCGGTAAATCGCCAAGCTCGAGGCGCATCACGGCGTCGGCAACAGCCAGCGTCGGCACTTGCGTTTCCATCTCGGCGATAATCGCGCCTTCCTGGCCGCCTTCAACTTCGTCATTCTCGTTGCTGCTGAACAGCGTATAGGCCGCAGCCGATGCATCGGCCAGGCTTTCATCTTTATGGTGGTCGCGCAGGCGGTCCTTGTAGCGGGACAGGCGCGTCGCGACGCGGGCGGAAGCGCCGTCAAACGCCGGATACGGATCATCCGCTTCGCTGGCGGCTTCCAAAATCACGCCGCCGCCAAGGTGAATGACGATGCTGGCGCGATAGCGGTGATTTTTTTCCTTGGTGAAAACGACGGTCGCATCGAGCGGGTCCTGAAAATATTTTCCTGCGGTATGCACAAGGTTGGTGCGCACATGTTCACGCAGGGAATCGCCCACATCGAGATGCTTGCCTTTAACGGTGAGTTCCATTGTATTGACCCCAAGGTTTGTTGATACCCGATTATTTTAACCGGAAGATGGCTTAGAAGTGCTTAATTTCGGCCACCTTATTCAAACGCATGAGATAAATATAGGGTTTCACGGCAAAGGTCAAGAACACCGGCTCAAGAACGGTAATTTTATTACATAATTTCAAGTGTTTAGGAGTTCTTTAACCGGCGGCGCTGGACGCTGGAGGGGATTTTCATAGCCTCCCGGTATTTGGCCACCGTACGACGGGCAATATCGATTCCGTCTTTTTTGAGCAGCTCGACCAGATCGTCGTCAGAAAGGATGGCGGTGGCAGGTTCGGCGTCAATCAGCGTCTTCAGCCGCGCCTTGATGGCGGAGGACGAATATTCCGCGCTGCCGTCGGTGGAGCCGACGCCGCTGGTGAAGAAGTACTTCAGCTCGAACACGCCCCGCGGCGTGCCCATGTATTTGTTCGTCGTGACGCGGCTGACGGTGCTTTCATGCATGCCGATAACTTCGGCAATGTCCTTCAGCACCAGCGGCTTCAAATACTCGACGCCATAGTTGAAGAAGGCTTCCTGCTGCAGAATAATTTCCGACGCGACCTTCAGAATGGTTTCAGCGCGCTGATCGAGCGCTTTGATCAGCCAGTTGGCGGTATTCATCTGCTCGGACAGGTATTCCTTGTCCTTCTTCTGCTTGGCGTTGTTGCTGATCTCGGCGTAATAGGTTTTGTTCACCAGCACGCGGGGCAGCGTATCGTTGTTCAGCTCCACCGCCCAGCCGCCGCCTTTTGATTTGGGCAGCGGGCGCATCATCACATCGGGAATAACCGTTTGCGATACGAAATGGTCAAACTCAAGCGCGGGCTTGGGGTTAAGGCTTTTCAGCTCCGCAATCATTTCCTTCAAATCGCCATCATCCACGCCGCAAAGGCTTTTCAGCTTCTTCAGGTCGTGGTTCGCTAGCACATCCAGATTCTCGACCAGCTTCTGCATCGCAGGGTCGAGCCTGTCCTGCTCCTTCAACTGCAGCGCAAGGCATTCGGAAAGGTTGCGCGCAAAAAGCCCGGCGGGGTCGAGGTGCTGGAGCTTTTCTAAAATGCCGTTGACGCGCTCTACATTGGTGCCAAGGCGCGCCGCCAGTTCCGCCGTATCGGTGCGGAAGTAGCCGAATTCATCAAGGTAGTAGAGCATCAGCATCGCAATGGCGCGGTCGCTGTTGTCGGTGTAGTCGACGGACTTTTGTAG
>JBBQWK010000294.1:0-2968 GCA_038210695.1 Alphaproteobacteria bacterium | reverse complement strand
ACGGCTTTATCGCCAAAATGCCCAAAAGCTATGAAACGATTGTTGGCGAGCGCGGCGTGAAGCTTTCCGGCGGGCAACGCCAGCGCATTGCCATTGCCAGAGCCATTATTAAAGACGCGCCCGTGCTGGTGCTGGATGAAGCAACATCTGCCCTGGATAGCGAAACCGAACGCTCCATTCAGGCCGCCATGACCACCGCCATGAAAGGCCGCACCACGCTTGTCATCGCCCACCGTCTCTCGACGCTCGCCAACATGGACCGCATCATCGTCATGGAACACGGGCGGGTGATTGAAGACGGGCCCTTCAAGGAGCTGATGGCCAGCAACGGCATCTTCTCCCGCCTGTGGAAGCTGCAGGCCGGCGGCTTTTTGCCGGAAACCCTGCCGAAAGCGGGTTAAAACTTTTGACCTTAAAAAGTTTTGACTCTGCGCCCCATAAGTGGTTTTATGGATACATGCGGTTGACGATTTTGAACATTTCCGGCTCAGGTCTCTGGTGGCGTTAACGCCGCCCTTTCCCGCTATTCCCCCCATGCTATTGTTATCCCGTTAAAACGCCCTGACCCTATATAGGCCGGTTATGAAGATCAGTTTTTCCGACACTCCCCTGAATTATGCCGACGGCATCGACTTCCTCGTCGGCCGGCTGGATGCGACGAAGGGCATGTACATGGCCTCCGACACCGATTACCCCGGGCGCTATTCGCGCTGGGACATCGGCTTTGACGCGCCGCCGGTTGAAGTCATGGGCTATGCGGATAAAACAACCTTCCGCGCCCTTAACGCCCGCGGCGAAAAAATCATCGCCATGCTCGGTGGTCTGTTTGACAAACATGTGGATGAATCTTTCACCGTCGAAAAACACGGCGGCTTTATCAGCTGCAATATCACACCCGCGACCCGCGCCTTTTCGGAAGAAGAGCGCTCCCGCCAGCCCTCCCCCCTCTCGCCGCTGCGCCACCTGATGAAATATGCCGAAGGGTTTGACAGTTTTTCGGGCTTCTACGGCGCGTTCAAATACGACCTTCTGTTCTGCTTCAATCCGATTGCGCTGAAGCATGACCGCGGCCCCGCGCATTCCCTGTTCCACCTCTACCTGCCGGATAGCATTTACCTGCTCGACCGCCGCAAGGAAAGCGTCTTCCGCCGCGACTATGAATTCAGCGGCTATGGGGAAGACACACGCGGCACGGCACGCCCCGCAGCGATTGAAGGCAAACCCGCAAAACCCGCCAAGGTGCCGGAAATTTCCAGCAACATGAGCGACGATGAATACGCCGCCATGGTGACGAAAGCAGGCGAGCACATTCGCAAGGGCGATGTGTTCGAGGTGGTTTTGAGCCGTAAATTCAAGGCGCAATTCGATGCCGCGCCATCCACCCTCTTCCGCAATATCCGCCGCATCAACCCCTCGCCCTATGAATTCCTCATGCAGATGGGGGATGAACAGCTGGTGGGCGCATCGCCGGAAATGTTTGTGCGTGTTGAAGGCAAACGCGTTGAATCCTGCCCCATCTCCGGCACCGCGCGCCGCAGCAAGGCACCCGGTCAGGCAGCGGTGATTGAAGACGCGATTATTTTGCGCAACCTGCTCAATTCGAAAAAAGACGAAGCCGAACTGACCATGTGCACAGACGTTGACCGCAACGACAAGGCACGGATTTGCGAGCCCGGTTCCGTCCGCCTGCTCGGCCGCCGCCAGATTGAAAGTTATGTCGGCCTCTTCCACACCGTCGACCATGTGGAAGGCCAGCTGCGCCCCGGCTTTGACGGCATCGATGCGTTCCTCTCCCACATGTGGGCAGTGACGCTGACCGGCGCGCCGAAAACAGAGGCCGCCAAAATCATCGAGAATTTCGAGCCGGAAACGCGCAACTTTTACGGCGCCGCCGTAGGCGCGCTGCATTTCAACGGCGATGTGAACACCGGCATCACCATCCGCACCCTGCACCTGAAGGGCGGCATCGCCACCTATCAGGCGGGGGCGAGCATTGTGTATGACTCTGTGCCCGCGGAAGAAGCGGCCGAGACCCATACCAAGGCAACATCTTTCAAACGCATCCTCGCGGGTGACGTATCAACACCCGCCGAACGCCCGTCAAACAAGACCGGCGCGGGCAAAACCGTCGTGCTGATTGATAACGAGGATTCATTCGTCCATACGCTGGCCGATTACATTCGCCAGACGGGCGCAACCGCCATCACCTACCGCCACGGCACCGCGCTTGAAACGATATTGGCGCACAAGCCGCAGCTGATTGTGCATTCGCCCGGCCCCGGCATGCCGGAACAGTTCGGCGTGTCGGAGGCGTTCAAGTCACTTGCCGCTGCTGGCGTGCCGCAATTCGGAGTTTGCCTTGGGCTGCAAGGCATGTTTGAAGCTTTCGGCGGCACGCTTGGTTACCTGCAAACGCCGCATCATGGCAAGACCTGGAGCATCAAGCACACCAGCCACAAATTATTCGACGGTGTCGCCAATCCCTGCACCGTCGGCGCGTATCACTCCATTCACGGCCTCGCGAACACGCTGCCGCAAACGCTGGATATTCTGGCGACCAATGACAACGGCGTCATCATGGCGCTGGCGCATAAAACGCTGCCGATATGGGCCGTGCAGTTCCATCCGGAATCTGTCCTCTCCATGGAAGGCTATGCCGGCCACCGCATGATTGAAAACGTCATGCAGCATCTGGCAGGCCCCGCATGAACCAGCCCGCGCCACTACCCGTTGCCGATAAATGGACAGCCTTCATGGCCGACCTTTGCGGCGATGCGATGGATGCCAGCGCCAAAACCGCGCTGCTGCTCTCCGTCCGCGATGAAGATATTACCGGTGATATGCTGGCCGCCGCTGCGGCATATATGCTGTCGAAGGCATTACCGCTGCATATCGAAGGCATTGATGTTTGCGGCACGGGCGGCGATACCAGTAAAAACGCCATCAAGACATTCAACATTTCAACCGC
>JBBQWK010000293.1:0-2982 GCA_038210695.1 Alphaproteobacteria bacterium | reverse complement strand
GACGGGGCTTTCCTCTGCCACGCTCGACGTGCTGGAAGAAAAAGGCAAGTACTCGGTGGTGCTGCGCCGCAATGGCGCGAACCCCGAAAGCATCGTGACCTTCAATGACAAGGACAGTGCCAGCTATGCGCTCCGCACCCTGTCGGATGCGATGCTGCAAGGTGAAGGCCGCGGCGTCATCCAGGGCGGTGGCGGCATTGCTGGTACCATTTTGCGCACGGTTATTGTCCTCGGCATCGTGCTGGGGCTTGGCAGCCTTGTTGTCAGCCATCTGTTCACGCCGCCTGCGGGCGGGGATGTTTCAACCTCCAGCCGTGTGCCTATTCCGGCGCTCGGCAAATCCGGCGCGAAAGTCGAAACCGGCAAGCCGGTGCCGGCGGACCAGCTGTTCGGCAAGTAAAAGTTTTTTGAAGGGGATAAACGTCACGTGGCGTTAAAGGAGAAATATCAGATAAAAGGCGGGGATCTCCTCCGCGATGCGCGTCCCTGGACGACGCGCATGATCGATGCGGCGCGCGACCCCGCGACCGCCGGCATCGCCTTTGCCATGGCCGGCATCGGCATTTTCTCCGACCCCATGGTCTCCAACTTCGCCGATCTGATTTTCTTCGTCTTCTGCATTTATTTCTGGTGGCTGATGTCGCGGCCGACGAAGCTGCCGTTCAAGCTGCCGAAATCTGCCGGCATCAAGGACCCCAACTACAAAAAGCCCGATGGCTCCTTGGGCATTGCCGACGGTATTTTGTACCTTGGCAACGATAGCGACACGAACGAGGAAATCTGGTTCACCAACTCCGATGCGCGTACGCACTGCCTCTACCTTGGCACCACGGGTTCGGGTAAAACCTTTGGTCTTAAATCTTACGCGGTCAACGCCCTCTGCTGGGCATCGGGCTTCATCTACATCGACGGTAAAGCCGATACCGACTTGTGGTCGACGCTGTCCGCCATGGCGCGCCGCTTCGGCCGCGATGATGACCTGCTCATCATGAACTACATGACGGGTAACGCCACCGGCCGCGTGCCGTCCAACACCATGAACCCATTCTCCTCGGGCTCCGCCTCGTACCTCACCAACATGCTCGTCTCGCTGATGCCTGACTCGGAAGGCGACAACGCGATGTGGAAAGACCGCGCCGTCGCGCTTGTCTCCGCCCTCATGCCCAACCTTGTCTGGAAGCGCGAAAACCAGAACATGCCGCTGTCCATCGGCGTCATCCGTACTTACCTTACCTTCAAGGCAGTCATCAAGCTGTCCCGCGACAGCGTCATTCCCGATTTGCTGCGCGCGCCTGTGCGCGGCTACCTCAACGAATTGCCCGGCTACGTCGATCACGTGTTTGACGACGAGGGCAACGAAAAGCCCATGCCGCCGGATGCCGGCGCGGTTGATACCTCGGTTCCGCGCCAGCAGCACGGCTATCTTTCCATGCAGTTCACCCGCTCCATGCAGTCGCTGGGAGACGATTACGGCTTTATCTTTGACACGCAGGCCGCCGACATCGACATGCTCGACGTGGTCTTGAACCGCCGCATCCTCATCGTCCTTATCCCCGCCCTTGAAAAGTCGAGCGATGAAACGGCCAACCTTGGTAAAATCATTTCGTCCACGCTGAAAGGCATGATGGGCGCGACGCTCGGCAACTCGGTCGAGGGCGCAACCGAAACCGCGATCGAGAACAAGCCCACCCGCTCCGAAACCCCCTTCATCGCCATCTTCGACGAGGTCGGTTACTATACGGCGCAAGGTATGGCGGTCATGGCGGCGCAGGCCCGCTCGCTCGGCTTCTCCCTCGTCTTCGCGGGTCAGGATTTACCCGCCCTTGAAAAACGCGTCAAGGAAGAGGCACGGTCCATCACCGCAAACTGTAACATCAAGCTTTTCGGCAAGCTCGAGGACCCGACGCAAACGAAGGACTTCTTCGAGAAGACCGTCGGCACCGCGCTTGTAACGGAAGTCTCTGGCTTCCAGCGGAGCCAGCAGGGCGGCGGCCGCGGTTATACCGACGCTGCCAACGCTTCCGTCCAGTCGCGCGCGCGCGCATCTTACGACGGCCTCAAAGGCTTTAACGAAGGCCGCGCCATCGCCGCCTTCGGGAAAAGCGTTGTTGAAATTCAGGTGTACAACTCCGACATCGGTCACGCGAAGGCGATGCGCGTTCACCGCTTCCTGCCCATTCCGCCGCCGGCAGAAGAAGCGCTGGAATCGCTCCGCCTCGTCAACGATGTGCTGAAGCGCATCCGCAACCCGAAATGGAGCGCCGAAGCGCTGCAGTCCCCGCCCTCCGCCGATATTGAAGCGCTGGCGCAGGGTTTTGCGGCCGCGAAAAAAGGCGGCGCGAATCTCCTCGAATGCGGCATCAACGGCGTTGCCGCCGTTGCCGAAGCGCATAGCACCATCAAACCCGAAGACGCCAATGCCGCCGATACCCCGGCTGGGGATACAAGCGTCCGCAAACAACCCGCCGCCATGGCGGAGGCTGAAAAAATCGCCGTCGCCGCCGTGCAAAAAGCGACCGGCAACGCCGGCCCGCTCAGCTGGACGGAAGTTATCGGCGGCGCTGCCGCGGCCGAAGCAACGCAGCTGCGCCGCGACCCGCCGGTGACCGAAGCTGCGGCCCAGCAGCAAACGACAGCGGCAGCAGCACCTGCGGGCGCACCCGCACCCGTTACATGGGAAGACGTCATCAGCTCCGGTGGCCGTCAGGCGAAAGAATCTGCGGCCTCCGCTGCTTCCGCCGCGCTGCCGCAACCGATTTCGTGGATGGATGTTATCGGCGGCGCTGCCGCAACGCTCGGCCCCAATGCCGTGCAGGAAATGAACCTTGGCAGCCTGACCGGCATGCCGGAACTTGCGGGCGTTGGTCCCGCCGACGCGGCACCGCCCTGGCAGGCAGCGCCCGAAACGGCTGCGGCGCAGGCACCCATGGAAAGCCCGCTCAAGGTTCCCGAAGACAGGGCTGTCAAATCACCGCTCAGCTG
>JBBQWK010000292.1:0-2994 GCA_038210695.1 Alphaproteobacteria bacterium | reverse complement strand
AACGCCGGGCGACCTGACCAACGGCATGCCCCTCGTCGTTCTTATCAACGGCGGTTCCGCCTCCGCGTCCGAGATTGTGGCCGGCGCGCTGCAGGACCACAAGCGCGGCATCCTGATGGGCACCAAGAGCTTCGGTAAAGGCTCCGTCCAGACGCTGTTCGATGTTCCGGGCGGCGGCTCCATCAAGCTGACGACGGCGCGCTACTTCACGCCGTCGGGCCGCTCCATTCAGGCGAAGGGCATTGACCCCGACCTGATCGTGGAACGTGCAAAGGTTGTTGCTGAAAAAGACCCCTACACCGAAATCCACGAAGCCGACCTGAAGGGCGCGCTTGCCAACCCGAACGACAAGGTCGAAGACCCGACCCTGCTGCCGGATGATGCAAAAGCGATCTCGACCACGACCACCACCACGACCGTGGTTGTTCCCGGCGACGATAAAAAAGATCCCGCTGCCGAGAAGAAGGAAAAAGAGAAGAAGGACGACAAGGAAGACTACCAGCTCGTCCGTGCGCTTGACCTTCTGGCCGGCATCTCGCTCTACAAGGGCGGCGACGCGCCGACAAAGCCCCTTGACCCGATGCTGACCACGCCGGCGCCGGAGAAAAAATAACCACCACCTTTAAAGCGGCAAACTATCGGATCCATCAATGGCCTGGTCTTCCTTTCCGCCGGCGCATAAAAAAAGCTTCCTTCGGGGCGTTGCCGCTTACGCCCTGATCGTCGCTGTCGCCGCGGGATGGGTGTGGTGGAAATCGGACGAAACCCTGACAGCCTGGAATGCGCGTGTGCCGCACACGGACGCCTCCATCAAGCAGGTCTACGTCACGCCGCAAATTACCGAAGCCAAGCCCGCCACCGCCTTTGACGACAAGGCACTGCCCATCGCGGGTGAAGGCGGTTTTGTCTCCCTCATCATGACGGATGTCGGGTTGTCGCAGACAGATACCGCCCGCGCGCTTGATGACCTGCCCCCGGAAATCGCCCTTGCGTTTTCGCCCTACGGCAGCAATGTGCAGAGCTGGGTGACGAAAGCGAAGAAAGCAAACCACGAAACGCTCGGCCTTATTCCCATGGAGCCGCTGACCTACCCCAAGGATGACCCCGGCCCCCTGTCGCTGCTGACGCGCCAGAGCGACGCCGACAATACCCGCAACCTGACGACGGTGCTGTCATCGACCGACGGCGCCGTTGGCGCGATGAACTTCATGGGCTCCAGCATGATGCAGGACCAGAAGGATATGACATCGCTGCTGCAAACCTTGAAAAAACGCTCGCAGATTTTTATCGAGAACCCGCAAGGGCCTGACTCGCTGGCAGAAGACGTCGCGAAATCAACCGGTGCCGCCTATCTGGAGGCAGACCTGCTGATCGACAGGAATGCGAACGAGATTGACATTCAAAAACAGCTGATCGCGCTCGAGGCCATTGCGCGCAAGCGCGGCTATGCCGTCGGCATCGCGCAGCCCTATCCGCTCACATTCAACATCATCAAAACCTGGGCAGACAGCCTGGAGCATCGCGGCATCAAGCTGGTGCCGCTGTCGGCCGCGTGGAAAGCGAAGGTACAACATGACCAAACAGCCCCCGAAGACAGCAAACAAGGGTCCGGCGGACAGCCTAAAGAAGTCAACGACGGCGACGAAAATCCGCCCCCCCTCCCCTGATGATAAAAACTACCGTCCCGGCGTCGGCATTGTTTTGCTGAACAAGGACGGCAAGATTTTCGTGGCCGAGCGTCTCGACAATCGCGGTGCATGGCAGATGCCGCAGGGCGGCATCGACGAGGGCGAGGAGCCCGAAGTCGCCGTCTTCCGCGAGATGAAGGAAGAGATTGGCACCAAAAACGCCAAGATCATCGGTACCATTGAAGACTGGATCCACTACGACATTCCCGAGCGCACGGCAAAGAAGCTGTGGGGCGGAAAATACAAAGGCCAGCGCCAGAAATGGATCGCGCTAGAATTTCTGGGTGACGACAAGGAAATTGACCTCACCGCTGACAAGCACCCAGAATTCGAGCGGTGGAAATGGGTGCCGATTGAAGACCTGCTGGAATACGTGGTTCCCTTCAAGCGCGATGTCTATGCCCGCGTGATGGAGGAATTCACCCCCCTCGCCCAGAAAATCAAGGCGCGCAGCAAGGCGAAGTCTCCCGCCAACGGCCCGAAGTAAATATTAAGCACAAAAAAAAACCGCCTCCCCTTTGCAAGGGCGGCGGATTTTTTATTCAATCTATTACTTGTTCAGCGGCGACCAGGCAGGGTCGGAACCGTCAAGCGGCGTTTCCAGCTTCATTTCGTTGAAGCCGGTCAGGTCGATCGTATAGAGCTTGGCGGTGCGGCCGGTGCCGCGTACGCCGGAGGGCAGCTCTTTAAAGTACGAAAGCACGCGGCCGTTGGGCGCCCAGGTGGGGCCTTCGACGTGGAAGGCTTGCGTCAGGATACGCTCGCCTTTGCCATCCGGATGGATGACGCCGATGTAGAACTGGCCGTGCAGCATTTTGGTGAAGGCGATCAGGTCACCACGGGGCGACCAGACGGGGTTGGCGTAGCGGCCGTCACCAAAGGTGATGCGGTGCGCGCCGCCGCCGTTGCCGTCCATCACGTAAATCTGCTGCGTGCCGCCGCGGTCAGATTCAAAGGCGATCTGGCTGCCATCGGGCGCGTAGGAAGGCGCGGTGTTGATGGAGGCGTCGTTGGTCAGCTTCGTCGGGCTGCGGCTGGCAAGATCCATGCGGTAGATATCGGAGTTGCCGTTTCTCGAAAGGCTCATCACCACGCTTTTGCCGTTGGGCGAGAAGCGCGGCGCGAAGGTCATGCCGGGGAAGTCACCCAAGACCGACTGACGGCCGGAGTTGATGTCATACAGATACACGCGCGGCTTGTTGTTGTAGTACGCCATATATGTGATTTGCTGTTGCGACGGGGAGAAGCGCGGGGTCAGAACCAGCGCGCGGCCGTCTGTCAGGTAGCGGTGGTTGGCGCCGTCCTG
>JBBQWK010000291.1:0-2997 GCA_038210695.1 Alphaproteobacteria bacterium | reverse complement strand
CGGCCTGTCGCAGGAGGTGGATAGATTGACGTTTGCGCCCTGCGTTCCGAAGGACTGGAGTGGCTTCAAGGTTGACTTCCGCTTCCGCACGACGATGTACAGCATTCACGTCACCGTCGGCGGCAAGGCACAGCTGCTGCTGGATGGCGCAATGCAGGATAGCAACAGCATCATCATGGTGGATGACCAGAAGCCGCATAAAGTTGAATTGACGATAGCTTAAGGACAATCCGGCAGGGCGAGCAGGGATGACGGCATGCTGGCGTCCGATGTCGCCTTGACGTAGCTGCGGCCGTCTTTCAGCGTGGCGATTTCAATGCCCGTGTCGCTGGTGCCGGACTTGATATAAAAGCTCCAAAGACCATCGGTGATGCCCTTGATGACCTCGGCTTCGGTCAGGCTCCAAGGCTTGTTATGCGGGTCAATACCGCCCAGCGCCACAATCTGGCGGCCGGATTTTTTGGAACAGCGGATAAGAAAACGGGCGGTCATTTTTTAAATCCCTTTACCCTATACTATACCGGAGACAGAAAAACGAAAAGGCCGGAGTCAGCGCGTGACTCCGGCCTTTGTCTTGCCGTTATATTACTGCTTCGGGCCTTTGGGCGCGGGCGGCAGGAAGAACGCGAGGTTCAGCGGCACGGGCTTGCCCAGCCACAAGGTTGATTCCAGATGGTCTTTCAGATCGTCTCCCGATTCAGGATGGACGAGGATGGAAAGCCCCTTGCTGTTGCGCTGCAGCCAGCCCACGACTTCTCCAAAGCTTTCGGGCTTGATGGCGACGGCGATGTTGGGCTGCAGATGGGGGCCTGCCTTGCCGATGCGGTGGATATCGTCAACCGCATCGGGAAAGAATTTGGCGATCTGGCGTGAAACTTCCAAAGCATTCGTTTCGGATTCTTTTCCGGCCTCGAAGTAAATATGCACATGATAGCCGTCCAGCGGCGGCTGGGGCGGGATAGAATTACGGGCTGCGTTGATGTTGAAATAATTGCCGCACATGTTTTTGGTCCTTTTTAAAAATGTTGAAAATAATCAGCCGCGGAAGAAGTTTTTGCCGATGCGCCATTTGCCGTTCCCTGCCGCAACAAGCTCCGCGTTGATGCGCGTAATCTCGCCGCTTTTGGAAGGGTCTGCGGTGGTGCCGGGCGGCACAAGGCGCAGATAGCTGTAGAACATCGAAGCTTCACGTCGCATTTCCTCCAGCACGGGGTCATGCGGGTTCGTGGGGTTGACTTCCTTTCCCGCGAAGCGGTTGAACGCCTTTGAAATATGGGCGTTCATATTGTCTTTCCATTTTTTATCCATCGTAACTCTCCTTTATGATCGCGGCGTTTAAGTCTGCCGCTTGATAAAAAGGTTAGGCCGCCCGTTGTGATAGGTATAATATTTAATAAATATGTATGTGATAGGAGGAAACTATGATGCCATCGCCGTCGGATTTAACGTATTTCGTGGAAGTGGCGGAAGCTCTAAACCTGTCGCGCGCATCCGAAAGGCTTGGCATCAGCCAGCCGTCCTTGTCACTTGCCATGCGGCGGCTGGAGGATAGTGTTGGTACGCAATTGCTGTTGCGCAGCAAGCGCGGCGTGACGCTAACGCAAGGTGGGCGGCAGTTGCTGACACATGCAAAATACCTGCTGCAGTCATGGGATAGTGTGAAGACGCAGACCCTCGCTTCCGTAAATGACATTCAGGGCAGCTATACCATCGGCTGCCACCCTTCGGTCGCCTTGAATATTCTACCGGCTTTTTTGCCGGAGCTGATGCGCCACCACCCGAAGCTTGATATTCGCCTGCGGCATGATTTGTCCCGCCGCATTGCGGAGGACGTCATCAGCCTGAAAATCGACATCGGCGTTGTTGTCAACCCGGTGCAGCACCCTGATCTTGTCATCCACCGGCTTTGCGAGGATGAGGTGACTCTCTGGGCGGGGCCGCGCTGCAACAAGACAGTGCTGATTTGCGATCCCGATCTCGCGCAGTCGCAATCGCTGCTGAAGCGGTTAAAAAAGCACCGCATGGTTTTCGAGCGGATTATTTCCTCCGGCAACCTTGAAGTGATTGCAGAACTGACGGCGGCGGGTTGCGGTATCGGCATTCTACCCGCCAAGGTCGCAGGGCGGGCGCGGAAACCGCTGCAACGGGTGCCGAAAGCGCCGGTATTCCTTGACGAACACTGCCTGATTTACCGGGTGGAGAATAAAAACGTCAAAACGATACAGGCTTTATCCGCCGCTATAAAAGGTTCCATGGCCAAAACTGCGATTTAAGGGAAGTAAAAAGACGTGTTGAACCAAATTCCGGTTTAGGTGTTAGCGACTCAATAGAACATCACCAAAAGGATCAAAACCATGCTGGCACCCCGCGCTCTTCTGCCCACCCTTGCACTCGCAGCCATTGGCTACCTGCTGTATACCGACTCGCGTGCGCGCAATGCGGTAAAAGTCATGGGCGGCGCGAATTCCGAGCTGGTCAATAACGCGGAAGATGCGATCGAGGAAGCCTCGATGGATTCTTTCCCGGCGAGCGACCCGCCCGGCTGGACCCGCGTCACCGCCAACCCCCAGTAACCATTATCAACACCAAATCCGGCATCTAACGGCAGAGAATTCCCATGTCTACAAAACAATCCAAACTTTTGAAACGCTCCGCCCTTGGCGAGCAGCTGTGCGCCGCCTATGAACAGGAGCGCCGCTCGCTGGAAGCCATCCACGACGCGCGCCTCCGCTGGCCGGGGGTGGCGGCTTTCTGGAGCCGGCTTAATAAGGAATTCGTTGAAACCAAGCAGCAGCTGCGCATCATCGAGAACGCGCTGAAATCGCATGGAGGCATGGCCGGGCTTGTGATGGCTGTGCCCGTTGCCGACGGCGAAGCTTTGTCGGATATGACTGCGCGGCATATCGAGCTTTATAATGCTTTGAGAATAACCGCGCTGCAGCACTTCGATGAGGCCATTCTTGACCTTTGCGATATGCGCCTTGCGCAAAAGACGCT
>JBBQWK010000290.1:0-3027 GCA_038210695.1 Alphaproteobacteria bacterium | reverse complement strand
TTCGGCCAGATCGGCTATCTGCAGGATATGCAGTGGCCCGCTTTCGATGCGAAAAACAACGATTCCGCCGACCAGCCCGTGGGGCTTATCGTCAAGACGCGCCTTGCGCCGGACCATACCGGCATCCTGCTGGTGGTGACGACGCCGAGCAAGATTTTCGGCAACAGCTGGACGACGCAGCGTGAAGACATCGACAGTGTCGTTATTCAGGACCGCGAAACGGGCTTCGTGCTGGTCAACAGCAAATTCACCTCCATCGCCGCGCCGCAGGAAAGCGACAGTTCCGTTGAAACCGTTGATTACGTTTTGCAGCTGGGCGAGCAATACTGGCAGATCAAGTTTGGGGTAAAGCCGACGCTGGTCTCCAAAATGCTTGCCGCCGCGCCCTGGGCGGCGCTGGGGCTGATATTGCTGCTCACCATTGCTGCTGCCGGCATTGCCCGCCGCAAGCACAAGCAGGACCTTGCGCTCGAGGAAATGTCTAAAAACCTTGAAGGCGCGCATACCGAACTGCAAAGCAAAATTTCCGAGCGCGACAAACTGTTCCATGCCTTGCGCAAGTCGGAGCGGGAATACAAGGCTGTTATCAACTCTGTCTCCGACGTTATTTTCGAGACCGATGAAATCGGCCGCCTGATGTTCCTGAACGAGACCTGGAAAAAAATGACCCTCCGCGAAGTGACGGATACGGTTGGTGAGTCACTTTTCTCCATGATGGACGACCAGCAAAAGCAGCGCGATATGTTCGAAGAACTGGTGCGCGGGGAGCGTCAGGCCTATCGCACCGAAACGCGCCTCAACCTTGGCCATGACAGCTTCAAGCCCGTTGAGGTCGCCTTCTCCATGCTGCGCATGACGGAAGATAAAAGCATCCGCGTTGTCGGCACCATCACTGATATCGAAAAACGCCGCCGCGCTGAAATGGCCGTGCGCGAGGCGGAACAACGCTTCCGCGCGATTTTTGAAAACTCCGTTTCCGGCATCTACCAGATCTCCGCCGATGGCCGCTTTATCAGCGCCAACATGGCGCTGGCCGAAATTCTGGGCTACGGCACGCCCGGCGAGCTGATGGCATCGATTACCGATATTGGCTCGCAATTATATGTTCGCCCTGAAGAACGCCGCGAATTTGTGCAGAAGCTGCTATTCGAAGGCCGCGTTGCGGGCCATGAAGCGGAAGTCAAGCGCAAGGACGGCAAGCCCATGTGGCTGATGCAGAACGCCCGTGTTGTACGCTCTGAAAAAGGTGGCGTTGAATATTACGAAGGCTCGGTCTGGGATGTGACGGAGCGCAAGGAAGCGGAAGAGGCGATGCGCCACGCCCGCATCCAGGCGGAAATTTCCAGCCGCACGCGCATGGAATTCCTCGCCAACATGAGCCACGAGCTGCGCACGCCGCTCAACGCCGTCATCGGCTTCTCCGAAATCATCAAGGACGAAGTGATGGGCCCGATCGAGGTGCGCGTTTACAAGGAATATGCACAGGATATTTACGACAGCGGAAATTACCTGCTGAAAATCATCTCCGAAATTCTTGAAGTTTCCAAGATTGAAACCGGCAACCGCGAGCTGAATGTGAGCAACTTCCGCCTTGTGCGCGCGCTGAAGGCTTGCGTCACTATCATGGGCACGCGCATTGAACAGGCGGGCGTTGAATTCAAAATCAACCTGCCCGAAGAACTGCCGGAATTGCTGGCGGAAGAACTGGGCTTCAAGCAGATCATGCTGAACCTGATCGGCAACGCCATCAAATTCACGCCGCAGGGCGGCAAAGTCACCGTCAATGCGGGGCTGGATACCGAAAACCGCATGGTGATCGATATTATCGACACCGGCATCGGCATGAGCGCCGAGGAAATCAAAAAGGCTTTGCAGCCCTTTGGCAAGGTCGATACCAGCTTCAGCGGCATGAAGGCGGGCACAGGCCTTGGCCTGACCATCGTTGAATCCCTCGTGCGCCTGCACGGCGGCGAATTCACACTCATCAGCCAGAAGGGTGCCGGCACCACGGCCCGCGTCATTATGCCGGCCTCCCGCGTTCTGATGCCGCATGTGGAAGTCACCGAAACGGTTGTTGAAGCCGCGCCGGAAGAAGACAGCGAAAAGCCGCACCTGAAGGTTGTGAAGTAATCTTAAAAATCGTTGTCGTTGTCATCGCCCGCATATTCAAGTGCGGCTCTCGCCGTTTCAAAGCTGAAGCCGGCTCTGCCCAAGGCTGCCAGTTCCTTTTGCTTGTCCTTGATGTCTGTGATCGGCGTTTTGCGGAAGCGGCCGAGTTTTTTTCGCTTCACGAAGGCTTTCGCCGCCTCCATCTCCGCCGCGCCGTCCTCGTGGCTGGAATCGATGCTGACAAGGGCGGCGTCAATTTCCCCTGTGCCGAGGCCTTTGGCCTGCAGTTTGGCCTGAATGGCGCGTTTGGAGCGGCCCTGCCGGCGGAGGGATGACACCTTGGCTTCGGCAAACACCTTGTCGTTCAAGAGACCGGTTTTCTCGTAGCGGAGGATAAGGTCTTCGATCATGGGCAGGAAAGGCTCCATTTCCACCTTGTGGAACAGGCAGGAGCGCTTCACCTTGCGCTGCATGACGCGGCGGAAGTTGCCGGAGGAGGAGGCATAGCGCTGCAGGTAGTAAAGGGCGGCATTTTCCAAATACTGCCGCGTGATTTTGCGCGGCTGCTTGGGTTTCCGATCCTTCGCTGAAAATGCTGGCTTTTTATTCATCCAACCCTATTTTATGCTATTCTGGAGGCGCTATGGCTATTCGTATCAAAAAAGACGGGTCGGAACAATCGGGACTGGTGGACGACAACGTCGTCCAGCCCTTCCGGCTGGAAAAATCAAACGTGCGCGGCCGCATGGTGCGCCTCGGCCCCGTGCTGGAGCAGATGCTGGGGCAGCACAATTATCCGCCGCCGGTATCCGCCCTTCTCAGCGAGGTGGCGACCTTGTGCCTGCTGCTCAGCGGTATGCTGAAGTACGAAGGCATCTTCACGCTGCAGATCAAGGGCGACGGCCCCATCGGCCTGCT
>JBBQWK010000289.1:0-3031 GCA_038210695.1 Alphaproteobacteria bacterium | reverse complement strand
AAAATGACGGCCACCCAGCTCCCTTCGACGTCAATAAATACATCGAGCACAAAGAACAGAAGAAAATGGATAAGTTCATCCATTTCGGTATCGCCGCCGCGATCGACGCGGTGGAAGATTCCGGCTGGAAGCCCGGCGGCTATGAAGGCCAGTGCCGCACCGGCGTGCTGATCGGCTCCGGCATCGGCGGCCTCACCAATATTCAAGACACTTCCATCATGATGCAGGAAAAGGGAACAAGGCGCATATCGCCGTTCTTTATCCCCTCCTCCCTCATCAACCTGATCTCGGGGCAAGTTTCCATCCGCTACGGCTTTAAAGGGCCGAACCATGCGGTTGTTACCGCCTGCGCCACCGGCACCCATGCCATTGGCGATGCGGCGCGCCTGATTGCGTTTGACGATGCGGATGTGATGGTCGCGGGCGGCGCGGAAGCCGCCATCTGCCGCGTGGGCGTTGCGGGCTTTGCCGCCTGCCGCGCACTGTCCACCGGTTATAACGACACGCCCGAACGCGCATCCCGCCCGTTTGACAAAAACCGCGATGGTTTTGTGATTGGCGAAGGCGCGGGCGTTGTGGTGCTGGAAGAATATGAGCACGCGAAAAAACGCGGCGCGAAAATTTACGCCGAAGTCATCGGCTACGGATTATCCGGCGATGCCTACCATGTGACCTCCCCCGCCGAAGACGGCGACGGCGGTTTCCGCGCCATGAAGGCGGCGCTGAAGCGCGCGGCCATTTCACCGGATCAGGTTGATTACATCAACGCCCATGGCACTTCGACGCCGCTGGGCGATGATATCGAGCTTGGCGCGGTGAAGCGCATGTTTGGCGATGCTTTGAAAACCACCAGCATTTCCTCCACCAAATCCGCCATTGGCCACCTGTTAGGCGCGGCGGGCGCGGTGGAAGCGATTTTCAGCGTCAAGGCGATCGAGACCGGCATCGTGCCGCCGACCCTGAACCTTGATGACCCGACCGATGTTGCCGCAGGGCTTGACCTTGTCCCGCACAAGGCGAAGGAGCGCAAGGTTGATATCGCGCTGTCAAATTCGTTCGGTTTCGGCGGCACCAACGCGACGCTTATTTTCAAAAAGGTCTAAGCCTTGGCAAAATTCCTGAAATCACTTTTCGCCCTGCTGCTCCTTGGCGGCATTGGCGCCCTTGTCCTTGTCTGGCTCTACGCCAACATCAACCTGCCCAAAGACGGCCCGCTGGAAAAAGATACGCTTGTCCTGATCGAGGCCGGTTCATCCACCCAGAAAATCACCGACACGCTTGCGAATGCCGGCGCAATTGATACGCCCTGGTTGTTCCGCTACGGCGCGTATATGGCGAAAAAAGACGGCCCCTTGAAAGCCGGCGAATATGAGATCAAGGCGCATGCCAGCATTGCCGCCATCATCGCCGTGCTACAGTCGGGCAAAGTGTACCAGCACCAGCTGACCATTCCCGAAGGCCTGACGTCTTTCGAGATCATTTCACTTGTGAATAATGCAGCCGCCATGTCCGGCGGGATTGAAACCATTCCGGCGGAAGGCCCGCTGCTGCCCGAAACCTATAACTACACCTACGGCGAAAACCGCGCGACGCTGGTCAACCGCATGGCCGACAACATGAAGAAGACGCTTGCGGCGCTGTGGAAAGAACATGACAGCGGCATTTTGATTAAAACGCCGCAGGAGGCGGTGACGCTTGCCTCCATCGTTGAAAAGGAAACCGCGCTGCCGGCGGAGCGCCCGCGCATTGCCGGCGTCTTTATGAACCGCCTCAAAGCCCCCATGCCGCTGCAGTCTGACCCGACGGTGATTTACGCCGTGACCATGGGCAAAATGAAGCTCGACCGCAGCATCACCCGCGCCGACCTTGAAATGCAGTCGCCTTATAACACCTATCAGGTCACGGGCCTGCCGCCGGGGCCGATTGCCAACCCCGGCAAAGCCTCCCTCGCGGCGGTCATGCACCCAGAAGCGAATACCTATTTCTTCTTCGTCGCCGACGGCACGGGCGGCCACGCCTTTGCCAAAACCAACGACGAACATGCCGCCAATGTCGCCAAATGGCGCGCCCTGATGCAGCAGAAGAAGTAATATTTCAAACAAATAGCATTGGATTCAAACGATTTGGCGGGGGATTTGGTGGCTTTACCAATCCGTTAAGCCTTTTCTGCTAGCATAACTTATGACCCAAAAACATCGCAGCGAAGCCACCCAGATCGACCCTAATCTGCTGAAAGGGGAAAGCCCGTTCCGCAACCAGTTGCTGGTGGCGATGCCGGGCATGGAGCAGGGTTTCTTCCACCGCAGCGTCATTTATTTGTGCGCGCATAGCGATGCGGGCGCCATGGGTATCGTCATCAACCAGAAACTTCCCGACATCGATTTCAAGGATTTGCTGGCGCAACTCTCGCTGCCGAAATCCGAACTCCACATGGAGCCGATTGTGCATTTCGGCGGTCCGGTTGAAACCGGCCGCGGCTTTGTGCTGCATTCGACCGATTTCATGCGCGATGACACCGTGCGCATCAACGAGCGCATGGCGATTACCGGCACGATTGATATTCTCCGCGCCCTCGCGGAAGGCAGAGGGCCGGAGCGCAGCATCTTCGCGCTCGGCTATGCCGGCTGGGGCCCGGGACAACTGGAAGACGAACTTCGCGCCAACGCCTGGCTGACCATGCCGGCCGATGATGAAGTGATGTTCAACACAGACCTCGGCCGCAAATGGGATTTGGCCATGAACCGCATCGGCGTCAACCCGCTGACGCTGTCGGCAGATGCCGGCCACGCTTAAATTTAAAACGCACCCAGCGAAATAAACTCATCTGAAATCAGCGAATACATCTGGTGATCGCGCCACTGGCCGTCGATGCGGATGAATTTGCGCGCGAGGCCTTCGGGCTTGAAGCCGCAGTTCACCAGCACTTTCTGACTGGCGGAATTTTCCGGCAGCGTGCCGGCCTGAATGCGGTGCAGGCGCAAAGCTGAAAAACCAAAGCCCGCGGCAAGCAGCACGGCTTCCGTCATAAAGC
>JBBQWK010000288.1:0-3035 GCA_038210695.1 Alphaproteobacteria bacterium | reverse complement strand
AGGGGGTTGATGTGGCTGAGGCCACCTAAAATCGCCGGCATCGCGAAGATCGACAAAATCGCGAACATAAACAGCCTTTTAAAAAAACGGTCACGGAACATGGCGGTTTTTTCCCTTTCCCATTCAGTATAAAGCCTCCGCGCCTGTTGCGGCAGGGTTAAAATAAGTCGCTGTTTTAATTCAACAATTCGACATTGCAAAGATTTAACACCGCCAATAGAACGCCACTATGGAAGGTGGCCCAAGATTGATCTTAGAACTTGCCGCTGCACGCTGCGATGACGCGCCGCAGCGGCGATAACAGACCACCGCTCGCTGCCCCGAGAGGTGTGGGAGAGAAGCCATCCCCTCTATCGGCTTCTCTCCCTTTTCTTTTTCAGGTATAAAAGGGCCCATGCGTATCCTCGTTGTTGAAGATGATAAGAGCCTCGGTAAATACATTGTGGACGGCCTGAAACAGGCGGGCCACAACCCCGACCTCGCGCTTGACGGTCTTGAAGGCCTCGGCCTCGCCACCCAAGAATCCTATGATGTGCTGATTGTGGACCGCATGCTGCCGAAGCTGGACGGGCTTGCCGTTATTCAGGCGCTCCGCACTTCCAAGAAAAATACCCCCGCGCTCGTCTTAAGCTCCCTCGGCAAGGTCGAGGAACGCGTCGAGGGCTTGCGCGCCGGCGGCGATGATTACCTGTCCAAGCCGTTTTCCTTCGATGAACTGCTGGCGCGGGTCGAGGCTTTGTCCCGCCGCAATATCCACGAGGCGGAAAAAGTCCGCCTGTCCGTCGGCGACCTTGAAATGAACCTGATCACGCGCGATGTCACGCGCAGCGGCCAGCAGATCGAACTGCAGAACCGCGAATTCCGCCTGCTTGAATACCTGATGCGCCGTCCCGGCGAAGTTGTGACGCGCACCATGCTGCTGGAAGGCGTCTGGGATTTTCATTTTGACCCGCAGACCAACCTTATCGACGCGCAGATGAGCAAGCTGCGCAATAAAATCGACAAGGGCTTCGAAAAACCGCTGATTCATACAATCCGCGGCGCGGGCTACAAGATCTCCACCTAAGCCATGTTTCGTTCATTTACCTTCCGCATCGGCGCCGCCATCTTCCTGCTGCTGCTGACGCTGCTTATCTGCCTGCGCGTTTTCTCGTACCTGCGCACCGTGCAGTCGGAACAGCAGAACATCCGCCAGATCATCCTTGCTCACGAAGATGAAATCGAGCACGGCATCGAGCGTAACGGCGTGCGCTATGCAACCTATCTGGTCGATGCGCTGACGAATGAGCCCGATGACCGCCACCTGCTGCTCGCCATGCGCTCCGGCGATGTTGTCCACGGCAACCTGAAATCATGGCCGACAGAATTGCTGACCGCGATGCCGGGCTGGTATGAACAGGGCGTCAATTTTGATTATTCTTTAAAGCCTGTCGATGCGCTGCTGTTCCTCAAAAAACTCAAAGGCGGGCAGAGCCTTATTGTCGGCTATGACCTTGTGCGCCTGGAGCAGATGAAACAGGCGTTAGTGTCATCCCTTATCCGCGACGTCTGGCTTTCCGTCTTCTCGGCCTTGTGCCTCACCTTGTTTATCCTCTACCTCATCAGCCGCCACCTTGAAAAAGTGAACGATGCCTACCGCCATGTTATGGCCGGCGAAATTGATTTCCGCGTCAAGGCGGAGGTGAGCCGCGACGAATTTGCCAAGCTCGGCCGCAACTTTAATGAAATGATGGACTGGGTATCCTCGCTTATTTCGACCTTAAAGGATTCAACCAACAGCATCGCGCATGACCTCCGCACCCCGCTTGCCCGCATCCGCCTGCGCCTGCAGCAGCTGGGGCAGCAGGAAGGCGACATGTCCGAAGCCCAGCAGGCAGCCTTGCTAGAATGCATCGAGGATATCGACCATCTGACCGATATTTTCAACGGCATCCTGCGCATCGCCAAGGCGGAAGACCTTTCCATCGCAAGACAGTTCGAGCCGATTGACCTTTCGGTCATGGTGCATGACCTTGCCGAATTCTATGCCGCCTATCTGGAGGGTGAAAACCAAGGGATCGTGCTGAACACGACCGAAGTGGCGATGATTGTGCTGGGGGAGCGGCAGTTATTGTCGCAGGCAATCGCAAACCTGATCAGCAACGCGTCAAAATTTTCGCCGGGCCAGCATGATATTGAAATCACGCTGCAGCCGTCGCCCACAAAAGGCATGATTGAAATTGTCGTGGCGGACCGCGGCCCCGGCATCCCCGCCGAATTCCGCGAAAAGGTGAAGGAGCGCTTCTACCGCCTTGACCAAAGCCGCAATACGCCCGGCATCGGCCTCGGCCTCAACCTTGCGGATGCGGTTGTGCGCTTGCATCAGGGCAAGCTGCTGCTTGAAGATAACGCTCCCGGCCTCAAATCAATCGTACTGCTGCCGGAATACGAAGGCCCGCGTCAGGTCGCGGGGTAAATTTTTTTTAGATATTTGAAGAGCGCGGGTGGGATGTATAATCCGGCACCACGCGCAACTGCGGGCGCGGGCGGATGAGGTCGGCGGACGGGCGGAAATAGCTGCCGCCAAATCTGGTGAAGGGCGCAACAATAAGCGTCGTGTCGTTGCAAGGGTAGATGAGGAGAATATGATTCATCATGCCTGCGCTCCCGTTGTTGTTAAGCTTTGTACCTGCCTAATCAACGAAAGCCGGATGATTCCGGTTCCGACCCTTTGAAATTGCTTATATATTTTGCCTGAAAACGACCACGCCGCGGCCCGGCATTTTGTAGGCTGTGCCATCCGGCAGCGCTGTCCTATCGGCATCGTCTTCGGGCGCGGTTGTATCCAGCACGCGCGTCCAGCCATTGGCGCCCTTCAAGGCGGGCAGTTTGAAATCAACTTTATCCCAGTGGCTGTTGAAGACAGCCATCAGGCGCTCGCCCGTCGGTTTGCCCTTGGCGGCAGCTTCGTTAAAGACGACGCCGAGGCATTTGTCCTCGACGTTGCGCCAGTCTTCCGCCGTTTGCGGGCGGCCTGCCGCGTTGATCCATGTCAC
>JBBQWK010000287.1:0-3050 GCA_038210695.1 Alphaproteobacteria bacterium | reverse complement strand
TATTTCTGCGTCAGGTATTTCAGGTTGATTTTCGAGAGATCATAAGACGCACCGATAATGCGCTTGCCCGAAACATCGTTGAAATAAACGGTCGAGCCGATAAAGGCCGCCGCCGCGCGCTTCATGCCCGGATCTTCATCGATCAGTCCGGATTTCGCCAAAGCCAGCGTCAGGTAGAAGTAACGGTTGCCGATGGGCATGCTGCCGGGGAAGGCGCCGTCGTTCAACTTGTCGGCTTCATGCAGAATGCCATGCAGGCGCTCGAAGGCGTCGGCATCCTGATGGGCGTCAAAGATGCGCTGCTCGCCGCGCATCATGGCAAATGTCGACACATGGCTTGCATCGCCGTGGACGGTTGCGTTGATCGCACGGGCATGCGCCACAATCTGCGCCGCTTCCTGCAGCAGGCCGGGGTCCGTGCCGCGCGCCGCCATAACGCGGAAGGCATAAAGGTCAGCATCGCTCTCGTTGGCGGTGATATAGGCCAGCTTCTGCTGGTCGCCGTGGCGGGCTTCATGCAGCATGACGAATTCAAACAGCACTTTGCGGATATCGTCGGCATTATGCTGGAAATGCATTTTGGTGCCGTCGAGGCCGGAGAAGTCGTCAAGGAAGCTCGGCAGGGAAAATTCGCCGGGCGGGCGGATGAAGTTGACGCGGGTTGATACCTCGTCGTTGTTCGCCATGGAGTAGGCATCCAGCGCGCTGCCGCCTGGGAGCATCTGCGTAAAGCCGCTGAACAGGCCGCCAGCATAAATAATGGGGGTCGAGATACTGAGGGAGGCAAGGCCGATGAGGCCAAGGTGACGCTCCTTCAAGGCTTCATGCCAGACCATGCCGGTTTCGCGGCCGGCGAGGTGGAAGGGGTACAATGGATTCGTGCGGTCGTAAACGCGGATTTCCTTGGTGTGGAAGTTCTGCGAGAAATCGGCGGGGTAGCCCTTCGATGCCATATATTCATCAAGCGGCTTCGACACATATTGCGGCGTAAACTGCAGCACGGTCGAGAGCGTGCCGGCTGCAAGGAAGGCCCATTTAATGCGGCTGCGGATTTTCTTGCGGTGGCTTTTAATGACAGCTTTGCGCACCTGCTTGTTGTTGATGATTTCATCCGGCACGGGCGGTTGTGCGGCGCGCTTGAAAATATTGCGCAGCTTGAAATTCTTGAGGCTGTCGATGAGCTTCATGGGGGTTCCCTGTCTGATGAGCAGGGAGCATACGCCCGCAAAACGGGCAAGTCAAAGTTGCTTTATTTCAAATACTTATAACTTTATTTCAACGGTGATGGGCGTATGGTCGGAGGCTTTTTCAAGCGCGCGTGGTTCGGAATCAATCGTGCAGCCCACTAGTTTATCCGCCGCGGTGGGCGACAGCATGAAGTGATCGATGCGGATGCCAAGGTTGCGCGGCCATGCGCCGGCCTGATAATCCCAGAAGGTGAACTGGTGGTCGAGGTTGTTAAAGATGCGGAACGCATCCGTATAGCCCATGTTCTGCAGCTGGCGGAATTTGCGGCGGCTTTCGATTTTAAACAGCGCGTCATCCTGCCAGACGCCGGGGTCCCAGCAGTCCCGCGGCTCCGGAATTAAATTAAAATCGCCGCCGAGCACGACGGGAATTTCAGCCGCCAGCAGGGTTTTCGCATGGGCATTCAGCCGGTCGAACCAGCGCAGCTTGTAGGGATATTTTTCGGTATCAACGGGGTTGCCGTTGGGCAGATAAATGGAGGCAATGCGGATGCCGTTGACCGTCGCCTCAATATACCGCGATTGTTCATCCGTACCATCGCCCGGTAGGCCGGTTTTGACATCGCTGATGGGGTGCTTGGACAGAAGCGCAACGCCGTTCCACGCCTTTTGGCCAAAAACGGCGGACTCATAACCAGCCGCCTTGAATTCCGCCGCCGGAAAATTCTCCGTCACGCATTTCAATTCCTGCAGCAGCAGCACATCCACCGGCGATGTTTCCAGCCATGCCAGCACATTCGGCAGGCGCGTTTTGATGGAGTTGACGTTCCAGCTTGTAATGCGCATCGGGAATTAACCCTTCGCCATCGCCAAGGCCGCGCCGCGGTCGCCGGGTTTGAGTTTCAGGAAAAGCGTGCGGGCTTTTTTGGCATCCGCAGGCGTGCCGCTTTCGGCGGCAGCTTTCATGGCGACAGTGCAGGGGTTATCCGCACCGCAGATAAAGCTTAAGGCCTTGCCGAGGGCTGCCATGGTTTCGCGGTCGATTTTAACGTCGTCAGCCATGATCAACCCATCTTCGGCGAGAATGATTTGCCGCAGCCGCAGCCGGCGGCTTCATTCGGGTTGCGGATTTTAAACTGCGATTTGATCATGTCGGAAACATAATCAATCTCCGCGTTCTGGAGGAACTGCATCGATGTCGCATCCGTTACAATCGTGGCGCCGTTCTTTTCAAACGTCATGTCTTCGGCATCGAGGTTGTCATCGAGGTCGAGTTCATATTTGAAGCCTGAGCAACCGCCGCCCAAAACCGTCACGCGCAACATGAGTTTGGGGTTATTGTCTTTGTCGCGGAGGGCGAGGATGCGCTTGGCGGCACTCTCGGTCATTGACATATTCGCGGTCATGGCTGTTGCTCCTGAAGCTTAATTCTTTTGCCTTTAATTCCATCGCATAATATGGTTTAAAAGCCTTATAAATCAACATAATTCCAGCAGCTTAACCAACTGGAAAACACCGCGGGAGCCCACCATGGCTGCAAAGGCCAAAGCTAAGAAGCTGAAATCCCTGCCTGAAAAGGCAAAGGGCGCGAAAGCTTCGTCGGCGGCTGACCCGCTGGCGGCTTATATTGCGGCGGACGGGAAGGCGGTTTTCGCGTCCCGCTGCGCCGATAGCCGCGGCCGCCTGCACCCCGAAAGCCCCAGCAAAACGCGCGGTGATTTCGAGCGCGACCGCGACCGCATAATCCACTCCGCCGCCTTCCGCCGCTTGAAATTCAAGACGCAAGTGTTTGTCTATCACGAGGGGGATCATTACCGCACGCGCCTGTCGCACTCCATAGAGGTCGCGCAAGTGGCGCGCTCG
>JBBQWK010000286.1:0-3060 GCA_038210695.1 Alphaproteobacteria bacterium | reverse complement strand
TCCCGGTGGTGAAAAAGGCGGAGGCGCGCCCGGCGAAGCTGGCAAAGCACCCCCGCCACCGCCACAAAGCAAGTAATCAACTTTCAATCGATGAAAAGCCCGCCCCTGAAAAGGCGGGCTTTTTTCGGCTTGCGGCCTTATGCTCTATACTCAACTAATTGATATCTTTGGAAAACTCGGGATATGCCGCGCGTTTTTCGGTGGCTTATTTTTACCGAATATGTCAAAATAGCTGACAATTCAAATTTTGCAGGAGTCTTTCATGTCCGACGAGAAAAAGCCGCAGGCGAAGATTGTGAAGTCCGAGCGCGTCTACGACGGTTTCTTCAAGATGGATGAGCTCACCATTGAAATGGATCGCCATGAAGGCGGCACGATGACTCTGAAGCGCCTCAACTTCGAGCGCGGTCATGCGGTCGCCATGCTGGGTTACGACCCCATACGCGATGAAGTGCTGCTGGTAAATGAAATGCGCCCCGGCATGCTGGCCGCAGGCATGTATCCTTTTGTCGACGCGCTGCCTGCCGGCATGATCGACAAGAACGAAGACGCCATTACCGCCGCCGTGCGCGAAATGCATGAAGAAGCGGGACTTGAACTTAAAAATCCGCGCCTGATCCACGACGGCGCGTTTGTCAGCTCCGGCGGCACATCGGAAAAGATTTCACTCGTTGTCGGCATCGTTGATACCTCCAAGGCCGGCGGTGTGCATGGCGAACCGGGCGAGGGGGAGAACATCAAGACCGTTGTCATCTCCGCCAATGAATTCATCCAGCGTGCCGAAGACGGCCGCCTGCTCGACATGAAAAGCCTCGTCTGCGCCTTCTGGCTCGACAAGCACCGTGCCGAGCTGAGACTGGCGAACGATCCCAAGGTCGAAGCGCCCAAGAAAAAAGCCGGCGGCGGTTTCAACCCGTAACCAACGACATAAAATAAAAAAAGCCCCGGAAAGATACCGGGGCTTTTTTTCTCTCTAGGGAGAAGCTCTGAATTATTTTCTGCCCATCGACAGCGCGGGGGCCTGCATCTGCATGCCGAGCGCGGGCTTGACCTGCATCGCGGTATTGCCAAGGGAGATGTTGGAAAGATCAGCCTTGTTCAGCAGCGGGCTCGCAAGCGCGGGGCCGATGGAACGCGTCAAACCAAGGCACATGTTCATGGTCATGACGGAGAAGGCGAGGTTGAGGACGGCAGTGGCCTGAGGACCCAGCGCGCCTTCCAGCGGCGCAGCATCGCCTTTTTTGGCATTGGGGGTGATATCGACCATGGCAAAGCTCCTGAAAACCTTGAGAAACAGAATATCCGACCATTATATCAAAAGCCAAGGTCAGTGGGTAAAAATTACAGGATATACTTTAATTTCAAGGAGATCGGTCTTGCTCATATAGGCCACGGCGACGTTTCCGCGGTCTTCCAGCAGTTTCACGAAGGGGTGATCGAGCGGGAATTCGAACTTGCGAGTCTCTCGCATAAACGACCCGCCGGGGCCTTTTTTCGGGGCGTCGTAGACGAAGGAGATCTGGAAGTCCCCGCGGCTAAATTCGATATGGTGGATAGGGAAGGGCAGCCGCTCATCATAAGCGATGCAGGGCGTTCCATCCTGAAGCATGACGATGCCCGCGTTGATGGCTTAGTTACTCCACATCAAATTTGACGCCTTGCGCGAGCGGCATGGTGGTGCCGTAGTTAATGGTATTGGTGGAGCGGCGCATGTACGCCTTCCAGCTGTCGGAGCCGGACTCGCGTCCGCCGCCGGTTTCTTTCTCACCGCCGAACGCGCCGCCGATCTCAGCGCCGCTGGTGCCAAGGTTGACGTTGGCAATGCCGCAGTCGGAACCGGCGCCGGAGGTAAACATCTCCGCTTCCCGCACATCATTCGTAAAGATGCAGGAGGACAGGCCCTGCGGCACATCGTTGTGGATCTGCAGCGCTTCTTCGAACTTGCCGTATTTCAGCACATACATGACGGGGGCGAAGGTTTCATGCTTTACCACATCGGCCTGCTTTTGCATTTCGACCACGGCGGGTGTCACGTAATAGGCGTTGGGGAATTCTTTTTCCAGCACGCGTTCGCCGCCATAAACCTTGCCGCCGGCAGCTTTGGCTTTTTTCAGCGTCTCCTGCATGGCATCAAAAGCATGTTTGTCAATCAGCGGGCCGAGGAGGGTGTTCTTATCCAGCGGGCTACCGATTTTGCCGCCGAGGGAGCCATAGGCTTTCTTGACGCGGGCGACAAATTTATCGGCGATGTCTTTCTGGATGATGAGGCGGCGCTGCGAGGTGCAGCGCTGGCCAGCCGTGCCGACTGCGCCAAACACTGTTGCCATCAGCGCAAGGTCTTGCGTGGCGGAGGGCGTCAGCACCATGGCGTTGTTGCCGCCAAGCTCAAGGATGCAGCGGCCAAAACGTGCCGCAACGCGCGGCGCCACGGCACGGCCCATGCGGGTTGATCCGGTGGCGCTGATGACGGGGATGCGGATATCATCCACCAGCTTCTCGCCAATCTCGCGCTCGCCCTGCACCAGTTGCGAGAGACCTTCGGGAATGTAATCAAGCTGCGCTGCCGCCTGTTCAAACAGGGCCTGGCAGGCAAGGGCGGTGAGCGGGGTTTTTTCCGACGGCTTCCACACCACTGAATCGCCGCAGACGATGGCGAGGGCGAAGTTCCAGCACCAGACCGCGACCGGAAAGTTGAAGGCGGAAATAACACCGATCACGCCGACGGGGTGCCAGTTTTCCTGCATCTTGTGGGAGGGACGCTCCGACGAGATGGTCAGGCCGTAAATCTGGCGCGACAGGCCGACGGCGTAATCGCAGATGTCGATCATCTCCTGCACTTCGCCGAGGCCTTCGGTAATAATTTTGCCAGCCTCGATGGTGACAAGCTTGCCAAGGTCCTCCTTGTTCTGGCGCAGGACATCGCCAAAGACGCGGATAAGTTCGCCGCGGCGCGGACCCGGCACGGTGCGCCATTTCAGGAAGGCGTCATGCGCGGCGCCGACTTTGGCATCCAGCGTCTTGGCTGTATCAACCACGACGCGGCCGATTTCGGATCCATCG
>JBBQWK010000285.1:0-3066 GCA_038210695.1 Alphaproteobacteria bacterium | reverse complement strand
ATGTCACGGCGGCGGCGCTCTGCTCCGAAAACAAGGCGCTGGCGCATCCCTCATCTGTTGACAGCATCCCGACCTCCGCCAATCAGGAAGACCATGTCTCCATGGCGACCTACGCCGCCCGCCGTCTTGGCGATATGGGTGACAATACGGCGACGATTGTCGGCATCGAGCTGCTGGCGGCGGCGCAAGGCGTTGATTTTCACAAGCCGCTGAAAACCAGCAAATAGCTGCAGGCGGCGGTGAAAATTTTGCGCGCCGAAGTCAGCCACTATGACGAGGATCATTATTTCGCGCCCGACATCCGCGTTGCGACGCGCCTTGTGTCACAAGGCACTTTCCTGCCATTTGTTGGCCGCGCGCTGCTGCCTTCCCTTTACAGCTAGAAAATCATGCAAAGACGCCAGCTTCATCAAGGCAAACTTCCGCTGCTCATCAGCATCCCGCACATGGGGATTTTCGTGCCGCCGGATATTAAAAGCCGCATGACGCCGGAGGCGCTGGCGCTTCCCGATACAGACTGGCACGTCGACAAGCTCTACTGGTTTGCGGAAAGCATGGGTTGCAGCATGCTGATGGCGACTCATTCGCGCTATGTCGTCGACCTCAACCGCCCGATGGATGACCAGAATCTTTATCCCGGCCAAGTCAAAACCGGCCTTTGCCCGCTGGAAACTTTCGATGGTGAAGCGCTGTACAAGCACGATGAAGCGCCGGATGAGATCGAGAAAATAAACCGCGTCGCCTCCTACTGGCAGCCCTATCATGAATCGCTGGAGGCGGAGCTTGCGCGCCTGAAAACGAAATTCGGCTATGCGATTTTGTATGATGCCCATTCCATCCGCACACAAGTGCCGCGGCTGTTTGACGGCAAGCTGTGGGATTTAAACCTCGGCACCGCGCATAACACATCCTGCGCGCCGGAGATGGCGGCGGCTGCCTTCAAGGCGGCAGAGGGCGGCGATTATTCTGCCGTGCTCAATGGCCGTTTCGTCGGCGGGCATATCACCCGTTTCTACGGCCAGCCTGCCAACGACATCCACGCCATCCAGATGGAACTGACCTGGGGCAATTACATGGATGAAGGCGCGCCCTATGCCTACCAGCCGGCCAAGGCCGAAAAGCTGCAGCTGCAATTAAAGCTGGTGCTGGAAGCGCTGCTCGGCTGGGGCCGTGCGCGCTACGGCCGTTAATTGGCGACGGATGCGTCAAGGTTGAAGTAAAGCTTCGCCGGTTTGCCATCGGCGTCCTTGTATTCCACCACGTCCAGCGTATGGCGCTGGTCATGCACCACGGCGTGCTGCGCCTGTTTCAGTTTGTAGACTTCCTGAATCAGCAGCCGGGCTTCCTCGATATCAATAATCTGGTAGGCGGTGGCGGGCGTTTTACCGTCGCCGCTTTTGGCAACGCTGGCGAGCAGGCCTTTGACGGCAGCTTTTTCCTTGGCGCAATCGACAAACGCGGGCGCGCTGCGCTGGCACATGCCAAGCGCGTGGAAATGCGACATGAAGAATCCGTACTGTTGGGTCAGCAGTAATTTATAAGCCGCGTCGTTTTCAGGTGACGGGGTTTTCACCGCCTTGTCGCCCGCCGCCATTAATGCCGGCCAGAGCAGCATTTCGCTATCGGGCTTGTAGAATGAACTATCAGCGTAAATGTGCCGCAGTTCCGTCCAGTCGGTCGTCGTCGGATTTTCCTGCGATTTGGCGACGAGGGACAGGTACGCTTTGTCGGTATCCGTGCCGGTGCCGCCGATGGTCGCTTTGCCCATGCGGTCATCCAGCTGGAAAACAATATCCACCTTTTCCTTCGCGCCCGGAATTTCGACCTTAATGATGTTATAAATATGGTCATTCTCGGTTTTAAGGTCGAGATCGGCAGCGGTCACGTGGAAGTACTGGTCGATAAGGATTTGTTCTTCTTCCTTGCTGATGACGCGGAAGGGCGTTGCGGTGCTGCGGCCGTCACCCGATTTCACGATGCAGTCCAGCAGCGCGGCGGAAGCGGCTTTTTCGACTTTGTAATTGATATAGTCAATGCCGTGGCCGAAGTCCGGCAGTATGCCCTCCATCCCTTCTTTGGCAAGGTCGCCGTTCCAGCGGTAGATATATTCCGCATAACGATGTGCGCCAAGGCTGCCAAAGTTGTTGTAGAGAAATGTCTTAAAGGCGGCGGCAGCTTCCGGTGTTTTATCGAGGATGACTTTTTTGCCGGCTTCCTCCGTCTTGCGGTCAATCGCGAGGCCGCCGAAGGCGCGGTAGAAGCTGGTGTCAGGGTACATCTGACGAATGTCGCACCATTTCCCGTGCGTGGGGTCGGCAATGGCCGCATCCACAAGCGCAAGATAGGGCTTGTCGGCAGACTCTTCGGCGAAGGCCGGTGCGGCCATCAACATCAATGCTGCGAATATAAACAGCCGCATCACTTCTGACCCGCCATCCGCTTGTCGAAAACGAAGTAGACGTCCATCGGCTTGCCGGTATCGGAATTTTTGACGGTGGCGATGGAATAGGCGATGCCGTTTTGTTTCAGAAAGCGCGGCTTGGCGTCTTTTTCGTTATAGAAAGACGTCAGGAAAAAGCCTTCTTCCTCGGGGCTGATCAGGACGAAGGGCGTCGCGAGGCTGGTGCCGTCGCCGGTGAGTAAAATACTCGAAAGCATCTGGCGGAAGGCCAGCGCCTCGTAATGCGGATTGATGTTTTTTGACTTGGTGCGTTCCGCATAGCCCGCCAGCTTGTAATGTATGCCCATCGCGCCGAAATGGTCGCGGCGGAAGGCGGCGAGGGCGCGGTCGCTAAGCTCCGTGCCGTCTTTCTCTGCCTCAGCCACCGCTTCGCTAGAAGCGCGGCTTAAATTTGTCGGACCGATGCTTTTATAGAAGGTCGTATCGGGATATGCCTGCCGGATCTGCGCCCATTGCGCAAGGATGGGGCTTTCAAGCGCTTCATCGACAAGTTTCAGGTAGGCAACATCCGCGGCCGGTTTTTCCTCCGGCGGCATGACGGGCAGGGGGTCGACCTTCGGCATCAGCGAAAACTGCGTCATGCGGTCATCCAGCAGGAAATAGGT
>JBBQWK010000284.1:0-3068 GCA_038210695.1 Alphaproteobacteria bacterium | reverse complement strand
AGCGCGGCGCGGATTGCAGCGACCAGCTATTCGCCGATTTCCTGAGTCCTCTGGCACTGGCCAAAATTTATAAGATGGAATCGCTGCTGGCGGTGATGAAATCGACCTTGTCGCCCGAGAAGCTCGCCAAAGCGGAGCAGTCTGTTTTGCCATGGCATTCGGACATCACGACATCGAAAGCGATTGTGCCGCTGAAGCCGCCGAAATTTAACCAGTAACGCCAGACGCCGGTTTCTTCACAGGCAAGGTTACCGTTGCCTGTTTTCCGGTCCGCAGGCCGTGAAGGCCGGCAATGCGCTGCGCCTTGGCCTGATAATCCGCCTTTTCCTCATCAACCAATTCGCGCTGGGTTTCGCCCCGTGTCGCGACAGCGGCGTTGCCAAGCAGAGTCACACCGTTGCGGGCCACGACGCGCAATTTTGCGGAAATTCCGTCTTGTAGCGTTTCGACTGTTTCCATCAAAGCCGTGGGCGCATTATCCTGCTCTTCCGAATTAACCCAGCGCGGAATGACGCTATTGCCTTTCGCCGCGGCTGCGAAGTTTTCTTCGAAACGCAGGTGCACGTCCTGCCGCGCGATGGATGAAGGCACGGCGATGATAGTGGCATTAACTTCGTAACCTGCGGCCTGAAAAGGCGAGAAAATCGCTTTGGTAATATCCGCGCCCATAGCGGCATCATCCAGCAATACGTTCAGGCGACGCGTCGTCGCCTCTTCCGTCAGCCAGCCAATCAGCCGCTCGACAGACTGATCGATACGGGCTGCGGCATTGACAGGGTCCTTGCTGACATGCTCCGCATAACGCGGGTGATAAATACGCAAGTCGTCGAAGTTTATGTGCACATAGTCTTTCAACGCCGGATTGGCGGCAAGCTGCGCATCTACATATGTACTTTTGCCGGCTCCCGGCAGGCCCGTCACATAAAACAGTTGCGGTGTTTCCTGCGGCAGGCGGCCGGTGAAATAATCACGGGCCATGCGCTCGAACGCCTTGTTATATTCAACTTCACTCATCAGGTCGGGATGCGTCGTCGCTGATTCATCGTTGAACGCAGGCGTCAGGTTCGGCGGCAGGAAGTCCGTCATCAGGCCACCGGTGCCTTGGGTTTCGACAGCAAAGCTTGCGTAACGCCGCTTTTGAGGAGTTTCTGGCCGATAAATGACGCTGCAGAATGGAAAATTTTGCTAAGCAGGCTCGGCCCTTGCGAAATTTTTTCAAACTTGCGCGCATAGTCTGCAACCGGCTTTTGCCAGCGCTGCAGGTTGGCGGCCATATTGGGACCGATGGCCTCATTCTGCGTCAGCTTGCCAATATATTCAGCAAGGCGCTTGTTTGACTCGGCAAAAGATTTATTCTGCGCGCCTGTATTCGGCGTGCCGCTGCGGATATCGTCGACAAATTCTTTTTCGCGGTTACTCATGCTTTTAAGGCAGCTGAGCGCGACTAGCGCATCCACGCGCGCCGGCTGGCCGTTGCGGGACAGCTGCTCGAGTACGATGCCAAGATTTTTATATTCAGGGCGCGTCCAGACAGTACCTTCTGGCTTTGCAGAATTAGTGAAATCGAGATCAAATTTGCTCGCCGCGCGAAAATCGTGACGCGGGCTGGCGAAGAAGACCGGCTGGCTTGCCGGAAGGTAACCTTTTTCCGGCATGAGGCTCAGGTTTTTCACAGCATCATTGCGCGCCTTGAATTCTTCGACCACCGCAGCCAATGTGCGGCCCCAGGGTTTCTTTGTCCCGTCATCATTTTTCACGCCACGCGCGGCGGAGGTAATATCGATAAAAATTTTCTGAACCTGCCCGGTCACATCTTCGCCGCCGGCAACGCGTGCATCATAATCTGTGCCATTGAGCATAGCGGTCTGACGGAACACATCTTTCGAAATATTCAGCATCGACTGGTGATGGCGCACCGCTTCCGCCGGGTTGCCGCCATCCTGCGCCTGAAGGGCGGAGTCGAGTTCAAGCAGCATCATGGTGAGAGTCGTTCGCAAAGCGGGTGCTGTTTTCAGCGCGTCAACACGGTCGAAAAACTGCTGCAGGCCGTTATAGGGCTTGAACTCCGCGACTTCGATGCCGATACTCCGGTCATTCGCTGGTTCAGCAACGTAGTCGATGGTAGCGACGCTCATGATAAATCCTTTGGATTTTGAATATCCAAGGATTTTATCATATATCTGACAAACTAGCCAATTTGTTCAAATAAGTTAATATTATCAGACGATTAGACGTTAAACCGGAAAAGCATAATATCACCGTCTTTCACGATGTATTCTTTGCCTTCCTGACGCATCTTTCCGGCTTCCTTGGCGGGCACTTCGCCGCCAAGCTTGGTGTAGTCGGAAAAATCGATCGTTTCGGCGCGGATAAAGCCGCGCTCGAAATCGGTGTGGATGACTCCTGCAGCCTGCGGTGCCTTGGCATTGCGGTGAACGGTCCAGGCACGCGCTTCTTTCGGGCCAACGGTGAAGAAGGTGATGAGGTCAAGCAGCTTGTAACCGGCGCGGATGACGCGGTTCAGGCCCGGTTCTTCAAGACCGATGGTGGCGAGGTATTCTTTCTTTTCTTCTTCCGACCCCAGCTGCGCGATTTCTGCTTCGATGGCGGCGCAAATCACGACATGCTGCGCGCCTTCCGCTTTCGCCATTTCCGCAACGCGGTTGGAGAGCGCGTTGCCTTTTTCCGAGTCCTGTTCCAGAACGTTACAAACGTACAAAACGGGTTTCGAGGTCAGCAGCTGAAGCTGTTGGAAGGCTTTTTGCTCGTCCTCAAGGCTGAGCTTTACTGTACGCGCGGGTTTGCCTTCGCGCAGCGCCTCAAGGCATTTTTCCATGACAGTCGCCTGCACAATGGCGTCCTTATCGCCGCCCTTGGCTTTTTTGCGCATCGGTTCGATGCGTTTTTCAAGGTTGTCGAGATCGGCGATCATCAGTTCGGTATCAATAATCTCTTTGTCGCGGATAGGATCGACGCCATTTTCGACGTGGGTAATGTTTTCGTCCACAAAATAGCGCAGCACATGCAAAATAGCATCCGTCTCGCGGATATTGGCCAGAAACTGGTTG
>JBBQWK010000283.1:0-3111 GCA_038210695.1 Alphaproteobacteria bacterium | reverse complement strand
GGAACCCCCGTTTCCGTGAACGTCAGCTTTACACCTGTAGAAGGTTTGCCGGTGGTTAAATTCGGTGGTGTTGCCGATTTTGCCGAGGGCTTTGCCGTTCAGGGCGAGCTCAAGGTCGATCAGGGCAAGCTGGCCAGCCTGTTCCCCAATAATGAATTCCTGCAACACCTGTCGTTCATGAATGACATCGCGAGCCTGACGGGGATGCTTGACGTCAAGGAATCAACCGCCAAGCTTGGCGATATTAAGGCGACCCTTGGCGATAAAGGCGATCTTACGGGCGTTGTATCCGCCCAGTTTTCTCAAGGAGCAAAGCCGGATGTATCGGCCGACCTTGTGGCGGCGAACCTGAAAATCAGCGATCAATCCGGTTTCATGAGCGTACCAGAAAGCTTTACGGCGCACTTGAAAATGAAGGGCAAAAATGTCGGCTGGGGCGATATCAATATTCCAGCCGGCAATATTTCAATCGATACCGACAAGGCTGAATGGGTGCTGAAAGATGCGCACATCGACCTGCCCGGAAAGAGCAAGGTCAAGCTGGCCGGCGTCATTACGCCAAAAACAAAATATGCCGCCTATAGCATGCAGGTTTCGACGGACGAACTGCCAAAAATGCTGGCAGCACTTGGTCTTGATGCGGATAATATTATTCGCGCAGCGGGCGACAACGGCATTGTCCACAAACTCGAATGGTCGAGCAGCATGGATGTGAAGCCGGAGCAGATCAGCCTGTTTGATATCACCGCAAAGGCGAACGACAAAACCGGCATTTCCGGTGTGCTCAATGTCTCTCGCGGAAAAACGCCCGGCTTTGCCGCGCACCTGACGATAAACGACCTTGACCTTGGCGCGATGGATACCGATGGCCGTAAGGGTTTTGCCGACAAACTGCTTAAATCATCCGGCAGTCTCGAAATTTCCGCCAAGAATGTTGCCGACGGTGACCTTGCGATTGCCGATGTCGAATTTAAGGGCAAGGTCGATGATGGCGGTCTTGCGATAGAAAAGATGGACGGCAGCCTGTCGCCCTCTGGCAGTTTCACAATCAGCGGCAAAGTTGCGGGTCTGCAGCCGCTATGGGGCGCTGAACTTTCTTATTCCGTGAAGGCGGGGCAGCTGGGCGCGGTGGCGAAGGCCTTTGGCATTGAAATTCCGCCGCCGCTCTGGGGTTCGCAGGATGCGGATTTGCAGGGCACGATCAAAGGGGATGCGAAAACTTACGTCTTTACCGCCGCCGGCAAGGTGCAGGGCAGTGACTTGACGCTGAACGGGACGGCGACCCGTGGCGAAAAGGGCGCGCTTGCGTACAAGAACGATATTTCTATCAAAGGCGCGAAGTGGAGCCAGATCGGTCTTGCAGCCGACCATTTATTTGGCGATGCGCCTTTCGACTTCAGCGGCTCCTTAAGCGGTTCACGCGGCACCTACAAGATAGACAATATGAAGGCCGGAAATGTCGGCGGCAGCCTTTCCCGCGTCGATGGCGCTTATACGGGCGAGCTGGCGGGTGATGTCATTGACCTTGATGGCTGGTTTGGCGGCTGGGCCGTGACAGACCCTGTCGATCTGCGCCTGAAGGGCAAAACACTGCACTGGCGCAGCAATGATATTTCCGCGCCGGAGCTGCATGTTGTCGCTTCCGCAAAGCATGCGGATATTGCGCTTACAAAGGGCGGGCTATGGGGCGGTGATTTGAACGCCAAGGCCAGCGCCGACAAGGTTGACGCGACGCGTTGGAACGGCAGCGTTGCCGGAAAGCTGAAGGGCGCCGATTTGCAAAAGCTCGCTGAAAATATGGAGTTCAAGGGAATTACCCTGGGACAGGGCGACCTGACGTTTGACCTGAAGGCCGACGGCGCGAAGGAAGAAAAAGACTGGTTCCACGGCACCAGCGGCGATATGGCCCTTTCCGCCGATAGCATGAAGGTGGAAGGGTTTAACCCTGCCGCCCTGCCGGAACTGATTGACGCAGTGACAGGCGCACCTCCGCCTGATTTTGGCGCGCAAATTGCCAAAGCCCTGAAAACGCATGGAGGCAGCCGCTATAAAAACGTCGATGGCAAATTCAAGATCGCCGAGGGAAAGATAGCCATTGATAGCCTTAAGCTTGCCAACGACGTTGCCGATGTCGATGCCACAGGATCGTTTGATCTGGGGCCGGAGAAATTTAATCTTGCCGCGAAGACGCAGCTGCATGATCCGGCGGGCGTTCCCGCCTTCAACATCACCCGTTCAGGTGCCGTGGATTCTGCTGCTGAATATACAGTGAATTCACGGCCAATCGAAGCCTGGCTTGCAGCCCGTGCGCCGAAGGAAGAAATTCCGCTGGTTGCTCCGGAAGGCCAGGTTCCCGCTGATGAACCGCTTGATGCGCCGCCGCCGCGCACGAACGAGCTTCTGCCCTAGGCCGCGCCGGAAGGACCTGTACCGCTGGCACCGGTAGAAAAAACCGAAGCACCGCAAAATACCTATGATCAGGAAGGCGAACCCGGCTTGCCGCCGTCCTATACCAAATCGCCGGATGATACCGGCAGCGATCCCGCGCCGAATGACCCGGATGAGCCTGTGGATGCCGAACCGCTGAAGGAACCGCAGATTGTGCCGCAGCCCTTGCCGAAACCGGCTGACGATCAGCCCCAGCCGCCTGCGTCCGGCGCAAAGGACATCAAGGGTATTCTTGACCGTCTGGATGACAAGGGTGCGGATGACAAAAACAGCGGCGCAGCAGCGCCCACACCGGCGGATAAGCCCGCCGAGGAAGATGTATTGCCCTGATAAAACCGTTTAAGGTTTCGGATGCAGCTCGGGGTGCTTATAAAAATCGAGGATAAAGACGCGCAGCGCGCTCGACAGGTTTTCGGGCTGGGCGACGTCGATTTCGGCGATGAGCGAGTTGACGGACTTGTCATGCGCCAGCGCTATTTCTTTCAGCGAGTCCCAGAAGGCAACCTCCAGCGTAATGCTGGTGCGATGGCCGGCGACGGTGACAGAGTGCTTTTGCGAGAGACGACGTGGCATGTTAGTCCTTCGGTCCAATCATTTTTTCCGGGCGGACGGCTTTATCGAAATCGTCAGCTGTTAAAAGTTTAAGCTCAATCGCCGTTTCTT
>JBBQWK010000282.1:0-3118 GCA_038210695.1 Alphaproteobacteria bacterium | reverse complement strand
GGAAAAGTTCGTGGCGCAGGAATGGGCAGAGAACGAAGGCAGCAGGGGCACGGGCTACTGGCCGGGAGAGGTTTTCGACAAGGATTTCCTCTCCTGTGACCCGCTGGGCTGTACCTATAATTTGCACGACTGGCGGGTGCTGCTGGTAAAAATCCCTGAACTCGTCGCGGAAGGCTGTGGCGCGGATCTGGTTTTAAGCGGCGAAAAAATATCCGGCGGCAAATGCCGCAGCGCTACGCAAGTCATCGACTGGAGCAATATCCGCAACGAGGGCGCACTGGCGATTTATCTGGGCAAGGATAAAATCACGGTCAATAGCGTGCTGGCGCAGCGCGGAAAACGGCCATGGACGGGACAGCAAATAACAAAAATCAGCCCCTTCACAGCCTGGGAGAATGCAGCGCCGAAAGCGCAATATTCCCCAGAGGCCGATGAAGAGGCTGATGATTACGGGTATGACCGCGCCGACAGTGACGTGCCTTAATAATTGCGGAACAGGCTGCGCAGCTTGCCCTGAATACGAACACGACCGGGCGGCAGGCGAATGGGCTGGTAGGCGTCATTCTCCGGCATCAGCACTACGGAGCCGATTTCGCGGCGCAGGCGCTTCAACGTGACTTCTTCCTCATCGACGAGAGCCACAACGATGTCGCCATCGCGCGCGCTGTCGCACTTCTCGATAATCACGATGTCGCCATCCATGATGCCGGCCTTGATCATTGAATCGCCTTCAATGGTCAGGGCGTAGCAAGGCTGCATGCCGAGCATGCTCATGGGAACGCCGATGGTTTCAAAATCTGGGCGCAACGCCTCGATAGGCGTACCGGCGGCGATTTTGCCGTGCATCGGCAGGTCGACCATCTGCATCGCATTATTCGCGGGTGTTTTAAGGTTTGCGGCTGCGGTTTTGCGCGCCGTTTGCGTGGCGAGGGAGATCACATTCTCCGGCAGTTTTTTGACCTCCAGCGCACGCGCCTTGTTCGGCAACCGCTCCAGAAAGCCGCGCTCCACCAGCGCGTTAATCAGGCGGTGAATGCCCGATTTAGACTTCAAATCCAGACCCTGTTTCATTTCCTCGAAAGAGGGTGAAAGGCCGGTTTTTTGGATATATTCGTTGATATACATCAACAAATCGCGCTGTTTCTTGGTAAGCATAGCAATCTCCCCATCCTGTGCATTCTTCTTTTGTTCTACCTTAGTTCCGGCGCGGCGTCAAGCGCGCTTATTCTGCTGTGTTGGAATTGCTGGTTTTTTGGGTGGCGCAAAATAAGCAAAAACGCCATGATGTCGCCTTAGGGACTTATTCGGGAACATCCATGCAACGCGTTTCGTGTCTTTTCGCCTTTCTGGCCGTGCTATGCGCGGCGCCGCCGGCCCATGCCATTGAATCGGACAGCGGCAGATACCAGTACGAGGAGCAAATGCCCCCCGCAGACGAGCTGATCGGCCCGCCGAAACCGGCAGATGTACTGCACGCGCACAAGCCCTATATTGCCATCGTGATTGACGACATGGGTCTCGACCATAAACGCTCTGCCCGCGCCATGGAAAAACTGCCTGCCACAGTAACGCTTTCTTTCCTGCCCTATAGCCCGAATATTGAACAGCAGGCAAAAGACGCCTATGACGGCGGCCATGAATTGCTGGTGCATATGCCGATGGAGGCTGAAAACGCGGCCATTGACCCCGGCCCGGATTTTCTTTCAACCAAGCTTAGCAACGCCGAAGTAAAAGAGCGCACCATCAAAAACCTTGATGCGTTCAAGGGCTATATTGGCGTCAACAACCACATGGGCAGCAAATTCACGCAAGATCATGATCGCCTTGCAGTTGTGATGAAGGAACTGGAGAAACGCCACCTGCTGTTTCTTGATTCCAAAACAGTCGCCGAAAGCATCGCCGAACACGTCGCGCGCGAAAACCATTTGCCGACCACACACCGTGATGTGTTTATCGACCATTTCGAGGATGCCGCGCTGGTGGCGCAATACCTGAAACGCATTGAATATGTCGCCAAACATCTCGGCAGCGCCGTCGCCATCGGCCACCCGAAGGACGTAACGCTGAACGCGCTTGAGAAATGGATTCCGACGCTGAAGGAAAAGGGATTCCAACTGGTATCCCTCAGCACCGTCATTGACCTGCGCGCAGCGGAACCTGCGGGCGAGACGGCTGAGCCTAAAAAGATCAAAGTAGCGGAAACAAAAAAGCCTAAAGCCGCCAAGCCGGCCGAACTTGAAACCGTGGACGTTGCCGAAGTGCCGGCCGTGCCGCCGGAGCCGGTTGAAGATGACAAAAAGCCGGAAGCGGCAAAGGCCGCCGCGGCCAAGCCTGTCAAGCCATGGCACATGAAACCCTTCAGCTATAACCAATAACAAAAAGCCCGCTTCCACCGGAGAGGGCGGAAGCGGGCCATGTTACGCCAGGAGCGTCGAGGTTATTCGACGTCGGCGAAAACGTTCAGCGAGTCGAGGATTTCCTTGTCCCGCGGATTAATAAGATAAAGGTTGTCATCTGCCGTCACGTAAATGGCACCGTCCGGCGGCGTCATCAGGCGTGTGGTGACAGTTGTAGGCATCACTTCATAATGCACGGTATCCGGCAGGCGGCTGCCCGGCTCGTAATAAGTAATCGTGCGGGTGGTCGGCATCGGCTGCATACACTCGCCGGCCGCCGGCATCACGCCGGCAGGACAGTAAATGCGGCGGGTACGCACGTATTCGCGGATGACGGGGAAGTCGGCATCACGGATAATCGTGTGCTTGACCTTTTTGTAACCTGCAACGCCGGGGAATGTCTCCGTCGTTGTCAGTACAGGGGTCGAGGTGCTGCTGGAACGGGTGGTAATGGTTGTCGTCGTGGTATCATCGGCATGTGCCGGCGCAGTAAAGCCTAAAAGCGCGACGACGGCGGTGACGGCTAACAATTTATTGTGATTTTTCATGGCGCTATTCCTTCTGCAGTATTTGTCTCAAGCTCCAACTATTGAGCAGCTATCAAGTTCCGGCTTGCATTTCGGCAGCGGCACTGCCTTCATAGAGTCATGACGATACCCAAAATAATCCATGTCGACATGGACGCGTTCTACGCCTCCGTCGAGCAACGCGATAATCCTGCG
>JBBQWK010000281.1:0-3138 GCA_038210695.1 Alphaproteobacteria bacterium | reverse complement strand
GACATGATGGAACTGGCCGAACATGTCGACCACATCATCCTCTTCTCCGGCGACGGCGACTTCCGCCGCCTGCTGGAATCGGTACAGCGCAAAGGCACGCGCGTGACGGTGGTTTCCACCATCCGCAGCCAGCCGCCCATGGTGGCGGATGAACTGCGCCGTCAGGCCGACCATTTCATCGACCTCGTCGACCTGTCGCAGTTCATTGAACGCGCCGGCGGCCCCGTGAACAACCAGGTCAGCAACCCGCAAAACCCCGCCGCCCCCTCGGGCGAACCGGAAGTCTCGGTCACCTCCAAAATCCGCGCGTAAGGTTTTCAGGAGTTAAGCATTAAAAAAGCCGCCGGAAATTCCGGCGGCTTTTTTGTATGTCTGTTTCAGCTTAAGAAGATTTCTTCTGCTGCTGCGATACCTGCAGGCCGATGATGAGGTTGCCGAGCGGATCGAGCAGGACTTCGGCTTCTTTGAGAATTTTCTCGACCAGCTTGATCGCGGTTTCCAGCGGCACGTTCGGCTCGAGGTTGATGTATTCCTGTTCCTTCGGCATGGAGGAATAAAGCTTCGATACCTGACCCGCCAGCTTGATGTCGAGCAGGGAAAGCTTGCCGACGTTCGCCTCAAACACAGCGCGGCCAAACGACGGGTGTTTTTGCACGATATCGCCGGACTGCTGGTATTTGGGCACTTCGTTATTGTCCTTCAGCGTGCGCAGCATATCGCCGTAAATGACAAGGAAGGCTTCGACCTTGTTCTTGTTCTCCGTCAGCTCGCCTTCCAGCGTGGAGATCAGCACGTGGCGCTCGCGGTTGACCAGCATCGCTTCCTTGCGGCTGGACTGTTCGGCATCGCGCTCCTGCACATAGGCCATGCGCTTCAGCCAGTACCACATGATGAGGGAGACAACGAGAAGGCCGCCGAAGGGGCCGAAGATGAGCGCCATGGGAATCAGGAAAGCCATATGCGGCTTAAGCCACTTCGGCACGCCGTTTTCGTCTTTTTTGTCTTCTTCCGCCACAAGGTTCCAGACGCCTTTGGCATTGACGCGCGCCGCTTCCTGCGATGTCTCGTAGGCGGTGGCGAAGACGGAGTTATATGTCTGGCGGCGGTCGACGACGACATAGCCATTGTCGAGAAGCTCAAGCGCCAAGTCCTGCCCCGCTTGCGTCGTGCAGCGGCCGATCATTTCCAGCGGCGTGCCGCCCATGATCTTGCAGTTGACCTGTTGCTCCTGAATAAGCTTGTCCATCAAGTCGAGGGCCTTCAGCTCCAGGGGCGTTTCGGCGGAGGATGCCGGCTTGATGCCCCAGAGGCGGATTGATGCGCCTTCGATGCGCAAGGTCATCGGGTCAATTGCGCGCATCAGGCGCACAACGCGGTCCGGCAGCCTTGCGCCGGTGCTGACGGGCTGGTTCGGCTCCGCATCCATCGGCGCTGCCACAGGGGGCGCGGCCATGGGTACAACCGGTGCGGCGGCGCGCTGTGCGACGGCGGCGGCGGAGACAAAAAGGCAAAGGGCAAAAAAGGCGGGGAGGAGAATGCGCGGCATCGGGGCAATCCTATTCAAATTCAGCTGTATATCAGTCTAGTGGCTTAATAAGGTTCTTACAATGGAAGCGGTGGAATCTATGTAAACCAAAACGGGTAAACCTAGCGCGACGATTGCACCGGTATCGGCAGCATGGGGTAGAGCCACATGGCCAGCTGGTGCGGGTTGCGGGTCTGGATGTAGACACGGCCGGGGCCGTAGAAGCGGCAGGCAAGGCCTTCGCCGGAGGTCACCGATGAAATCCAGCCCGACGCGCCGCGTGTAATATCGTACTTCATGTGCGAATCCCAGGCGACGAGATGCCCGTTATCAATCAGCACGCTTTCCCCTGCCTGAATATTGATCGGGTAGATGGAGCCATAGGTCGCCAGAAACGCGGTGCCGCGGCCGGTTATTTTCACGACGAAGAAACCCTCGCCGGAAAACATACCCTTCATGATGCCTTGCGCCTTGGTCGAAACCTGAATGTCTTCCGTCGCGGCAAGGAAGCCGCCCTTTTGCACCGTCAGCTCGGTGTCATTCAAATCAACGGCGGCGATCTCACCGGGGGTCGACGCCGTGAGCAGCGCCCAGCCCGGGCCGCCCTCCGCTTCCAGCCGCTGCATGAAAAAACTTTCGCCGGAAAAACGCCGCGCCATGGATTTTAAAATCCCGCCGTCGGCTTTCGCCGTCAGCCGCATATTTTCCGACATCGCGACCATGGCGCCCGATTCAGCCTTCAGCGTATCGCCCGGCATAAAGGTTGCGCGCAGCAGCGGAAAGGCGCTGTCGCCAAGGATTTCCCATTTTGTCATGATTTAATTCCTGAAAAATAACGGCGGAGGGGTTAATACTGCGTGCGGTCTTGTTTCTTGGTCCAGTTTTCGAAAACGATTTTCGCCTCTTCGCGCAGCATGCGGTAGCAGGGAAGCGACCGCTTGTTTTCCGGCAGCGCGACTTCGGCGTATAAAAAGGCGTCATCAAAGCCGATGCGCTCGGCATCTTCGCGCATGTTGGCGTAGAAGATTTTATCTATACGCGCCCAGTAAATGGCGGAAAGGCACATCGGGCAGGGCTCGCAGCTGGTATAAATTTCGCAGCCGGCAAGGTTGAAGTCCTTCACCGCCGCGGCGGCGCTGCGGATGGCGACCATTTCGGCATGGGCGGTCGGGTCATTGGTGGAGGTGACGCAGTTCCAGCCCTCACCGATAATTTTGCCGCCCTTGACGATGACCGCGCCGAAGGGGCCGCCACAGTTTTCTTCCATCTTGGTCTGCGACAAATCAATCGCGCGGCGCATAAAGCTTTTGCGTTGCTGGTCAATTTCATTCGCGGCTTCGGACTGCGGCACATTCGAAAGCGCCTTCGCCTCGCTGTCTTCCAGCAGGCAGGTTTCAAGGCTGCCGATCAGCGCATCCGGCTTCACCGGCTTGTCGATGAAGGACAGCTTGCTGACGCCAAGATTCTGTTGCGCCACCGCGCGGTCGTCCATCGCATCCAGCATCGCGATCAGCGGCACTTTGGCGTGGTCTTTCTGCAGCTTGCGAACGAGACCCAAATGATCAACGCTCTCATTCTCGACATCCAGAATAACAACATCGGGAAAGCGACCG
>JBBQWK010000280.1:0-3143 GCA_038210695.1 Alphaproteobacteria bacterium | reverse complement strand
GTTGATCAGCTCCGGTGTGCCGTCTGCCAGCACGCGCGCCCCCACGGCATCGGCACCGTTGAGGGATGCCCAATGCAGCGCGGTGTAGCCATCATCGGGCCCCGCAACGCTTACATCGGCGCCGGCATTTTTCAGCAGGTCATAGAGCCACACATTGTTGTAAATCGCGGCCCAGTGGACCGGCGCCTTGCCATCCGGCGCAACGGCATCGGGATCCGCGCCAGCGTCCAGCAGCGCTACTTTATAATTTGCGTGTGCGTTTTGATAGCTGACGGCATAGGAAAGCAGGGGGGTGTCCTCGTTTTTGCCGACAAGCAGGTTTGCATCGGGGAAAACGACATTTGCATCTGCGCCTTTATCGAGGAGCATTTTTTCGACCGCCGGCCAGTTTACGGCGCGGGCTGCGGCCAGCGGTGTCAGGCCGAAGCGGTCGGCTTTGTCGGGGCTGGCGCCTTCTTCCAGCATCGTGCGCACGGCTTCACCGTCGCGACCTTCAAGAATTGTGGCCAGCAGGCGGGTTCCGCCTGTCGTCTCGTCAATTACTTCGTCCGGGTTGCGGGCGGCAGGATCGCGATAGGCGCCGTATTTTGCCAGCTGCACGGCCACATGCGGCCAACCGCGGCGCACGGCGGCTTCCAGCGGTGTGACACCCTCGCTGTTCGGCTTGTTCACGTCTGCGCCATTGGCGAGCAGCTTGAAAATTTCGCCGAAGCCGCCCGATTTTTTGATGTAATAGGTCAGCGCGGTTTCTTGTTCAATATCACGCACGGTGCCGAAGCGGCTTTTGTCGTAGGGCGCGGTGCCATTGGGGTCATAGCCCAGCACGGGCGGCTTGGCACCCGCCTGAAGCAACAGTTCGGCGGCCTGGTAATGCTCGCCTGCCATGGCGATATCCATCGGCGTGCGGCCACTGGCATCTTTCGCCTCGGGGTGGGCTCCGGCATCCAGCAGCCTGTAGATGACACTTCTGGGGCGGTTGGTTTCGATCGCCCGGTGCAGCGGGTAGCCGGAACCGGATTTGTCTGCGAAAGCGGGGGCGATTTTTTTGCTCAAGATCTCGACTTTCCGACTGTTATTGTCGCCAGACTATAGAGGCGCGGGAGACTCGAAAGCAACCTATTTATGGTATTTAATCGACGTATTTAATATTAAGAAGCGTTCTCATTCGCAAAAACTTGATGATGTTTAATCCATTGATTATTATAATTAATTTCATGATTCCTTTATTGGCGAAGCGATAAATTTAATACTAATTTAATTCCATAACTATAAGATTGAGTTATACAAAGAATTCCGGAGCGCAACGGGAATTCAACGGGTCAGGGCATAGCATACGACGGGGACGCAAAGCCGGCAAATGTAACGGCAAAGCCGGCAAATGTAACGGCAAAGCCGGCAAAAACCTGGAACCAAGGCATCAATTGCCAAGTCTATCGCCGCCCCCAGAGCGGCGATTTTCTTTTGTGGAAACATCTGGCGGAATTCCCTAGCGGAATTTAAGTCCGGCGTCGCGGAAGGCATTCTCGGCAATGCGGTGGGAGCCGGGATCGGTGTAGTGCAGATGGTCGTCGGCGCGCTCCGACACGCGGCCCTCGACTTTCGAATAGACGACATGGCTCTTTTTGGCGGCAAGTTCGATGGCGGAATTGACCTTGTGCATCGTCTCCGTCCAGCTTTCGACGAAGCCGGGGCGGCCCCAGAGCTTCAGGTTGCCCGTATAAGGCCCAGTGGGCGCCTGCATGCCGATGATGATGGGCGTTGCACCCTGGCGCTGCACATCCTGCGCGGCGCTCACCACCATATCCGCATAGCGGTCGATGGCTTTGCTGCCGCTGCCCATGAGCGCGCCGACGTCATTGGTGCCGATGCTCATCAGCACAATGGCTCCAGCAGGAATACTGTCGAGCGCATTGGAGCGATTGGCAATGAGAAGGCCCGATCCGTCCTTGCCGCGGTTGTTCACGCGCGCAAATTCATGCGCAATATTACGGCCGATGGCATTGCCGATTGAATCGCCCCAAGTGACAACGGTGCGGCGGTGTGTCGGCTGTACCGCCGCATCCGCCTGCTGGGCTTCCGCCCGAGTCACATTGAAAGGCATCGGCACTGACAGCGCCAGCAGCGTGCGGGCGGCAGAACGGTAAAAAGCGGTGCGGAGTAGTGAATTTGACATGCATCTATTTTACACCAAGGTTTGACATAAGGCAATGAAACTATGGGGAAAGGCCTGTATCCAAAGGCTTTGCCGCGTGCAAAAATGTGGCGGCTACGTGGTTTTTTCCTTATTGTTCAAGCGATAAAAAACCACTGCCGAAACGGATAGCCATGACCCCCCCCCGCGCAAAATTATTAGCCGACGCCCTGGAGAAACGCATCCTCATCCTCGATGGCGCGATGGGCACGATGATTCAAGGCTATCGCTTAAGCGAAGTTGAATATCGCGGCGACCGTTTCAAGGACTGGAAAAGCGATCTTAAGGGCAACAACGATCTTCTCGTGCTGACCAAGCCGGAAGTGATTGCCGAGATTCATCAAGGTTACCTTGATGCCGGCGCGGATATCATACAGACGAATACCTTTAACGCCACCCGTATCGCCATGAGCGACTACGGCATGGAGGAAACAAGCTTCGAGATCAACAAGGCCGCAGCAGCGCTTGCGCGGCGCCTTGCCGATAAAGCCTCGACGCCGGACAAGCCGCGCTTTGTCGCGGGCTCCCTCGGCCCCACCAACCGCACGGCGTCTATCTCGCCGGATGTGAACAACCCCGGCGCGCGCAATGTGACCTATGACCAGCTGGTGGATGCCTACTATGAATCCATCGACGGCCTCGTGCAGGGCGAGGCGGATATTCTGCTGGTCGAAACCATTTTCGATACCTTGAACGCCAAGGCCGCGATTTTCGCGGCGGAAAAATATTTCGATGATAAAAATTTCCGCCTGCCCTTCATGCTCTCCGGCACCATTACCGATGCCTCCGGCCGCACTCTGTCAGGCCAGACGACGGAGGCTTTCTGGAACTCGGTTTCCCACGCCACCCCTGTTGCCATCGGCCTCAACTGCGCCCTGGGCCCCAAAGAACTCCGCCAGTATGTTGAAACGCTCTCCAACATCGCGGATACCCGTGTGCTGGTTTATCCCAA
>JBBQWK010000279.1:0-3145 GCA_038210695.1 Alphaproteobacteria bacterium | reverse complement strand
CCTTTTGTTCCGGCGGCGATGTGAAGGCGGTTGCGCTGGAAGCGCGTGACGTCAACGAAGGCAAAAGCGACGGCAGTCTCGCGCGTGATTTTTTCCGTGCGGAGTACACGCTTAATCACCGCATCTTTACCTATCCGAAGCCTTATATCGCGCTCGTCAATGGCATCTGCATGGGCGGCGGCAAAGGTATCTCCGCGCATGGCTCCCACCGCGTCGTCACGGAAAACACGCTGTTTGCCATGCCGGAAACCAACATCGGCTTCTTCCCCGATGTCGGCGGCGGTTACTTTCTGCCGCGCTGCCCCGGCAAGACCGGTGAATATCTGGCGCTGACCTCCAAGCGTATCAAGGCGATTGACACCATCTACATCGGCTTCGGTACGCATTTTGTGCAGGCATCCAGAATTAGCGCGCTGCTCGAAGCCTTCGGCAAAATTGAATGGGACAGCCGTGAAAAACCGGGCGACCAGATTACCGAAGTCATCGACAACCACTGCACCAATCCGCCCGGCGAGTCCGTAATTGCGCCGAACCGCGAACGCATTGATCATTGCTTTGACCCTGCCACGGTCGAGGGCATTGTGGCCGAGCTGCAAAAAGACAAATCCGCCTTCGCGCAGGAAACGCTTGCGGCGATTTATGCCATGTCGCCCACCAGCCTGAAAATCGCGCTGCACCAGATCCGACTGGGCGGGCAGCTGAGCTTTGCGCAGGTCATGACTATGGAATATCGCTTGAGCCAGCGCATCGTCAAAAACCACGATTTCTATGAGGGCATCCGCGCAGCGCTGATCGATAAAGACCGCCAGCCCAAATGGAAACCGGCGCGCCTGTCGGAAGTGCCGATGCGCGAAATCGAGGCGTATTTCTCCCCCCTGTCCAGCGGGGAGCTGACTTTTTAAATCATGCTCCGCGTGAGGGGTTAAATCGCCCTTTGCACAAGCTATTGATATAGCCTAGAATAGTTCTACCTGCTTCTCTACAGGGAGATTTCTTTGACCTCGCCGTATTACGAATCCATCACGCTTATCGAACGTCTGCACCGCCAGTTTCTGGATGTGCTGAAGGTGGAGCTTGAGCGCGCCAACATTCTCGACATCAACAACGTTCAGAGCATGATCCTCCACAACATCGGCACGGACGAGCTGACGGTGGGGGAGTTGACGGTGCGCGGCTATTACCTTGGCTCCAACGTCTCGTATAACGTCAAGAAAATGGTCGAAAACGGCTATCTGGTGCAGGAACGCTCCATCCACGACAAGCGCTCTGTGCGCGTGAAATTGTCCGACAAAGGCCGCAAGCTGAATGAAGGCATCACCCGCCTTTATAAAAAGCATGAAGAGCGTCTGGCGACCTCGGGCCTTGCCAATACGCGCATTGAAGGCATGAACCATGTCTTGCGCGATCTCGAAACCTTCTGGGCCGAGCAGATGGCCGCCGGCGGCCTGACCCTCGCCACCTGATCTTTCCATTCCCGTTTTTTGCATGCTGCGCTGCAATGCAATGGCTTTAGTTATGTCATTGCTTACAATCTTGCGTAGATTTGTGTTTTTGTGGATTTACGTTTCATCTGACGGATGCTAAGTTTTTTCCTGTCATAAAATTTAAGTTATTCAAATTCCGTTACGGGGAGATGCGCAATGGCATACAGCTATGGCAAGAAGAAGTCTTTTGGCGACAAGGCGAAAGGCGCGTTGCGCCGCGTGTTCATGATCGCCGCCATCGGTGGCGCCGCTATCGGCGGTCCTGCCTATTACAACTACGGCACAATCCACGAACAGGAAGTCAAGATCAAGGACGTGAAGAACGACTGGGTCGAATGGGATTCCAAAGCCGGCGAAGCGATTTACGATCACAAGATCGTGACTGACAAGGGCATGGTCCTGCGCAACGAAAACACCAAGCTGCACCTGAAATTCAATTCGGCCGATATGCAGGACAACTTTGAAACCGGCAAAACCTACCGCATCAAATACTACGGCGCGCGTATCGACATTCCGTTCCTCCACACCTTCCCCAACGTACTGACCGCCGTGGAAGTAACGCCGGAAGAAATGGCAGAACGTGCCAAGGCTGCCGCCGCCGCGAAAGCCGCACAGGCAAAAGCCGCAGGCCAGCAGCAACAGGCAGCGCAGCCGACAGCGCCGGTCGTTGGCACTGTCACGCCGCCCGCAGCCGCCGCCCTCAGCGGCACGATGATCACTTTCGAAACCGTCTCCGGCGGCCAGAAAATTGAAATCACCGCGCCCATCGAAGCCGCCAGCAAAATCACCATCAATAAAGTGACGCCGCTGGTTCCCGTTGCACCGAAGCCGGGCACGTAAGCGTAAATTTAAGTATAAAAAAAGCCGCCTTGCAAAAGGCGGCTTTTTTTATTGTTGATGACGCTAAATCAGCTAAACGCCGCAATCCCCGTAATCGCGCGGCCCAAAATAAGGGCGTGGATGTCGTGGGTGCCTTCGTAGGTGTTGACGGCCTCGAGGTTCATGACGTGGCGGATGACGTGGTATTCGTCCGAAACGCCGTTGCCGCCGAGCATGTCGCGGGCGACGCGGGCGATATCCAGCGACTTGCCACAGTTGTTGCGTTTCATCAATGAAATCGCTTCAGGTGCGGCGCGGTTTTCATCCTTCAGGCGGCCAAGGCGTAAGGCGCCCTGCAGGCCAAGGGTAATTTCCGTCTGCATATCCGCCAGTTTCTTCTGCACCAGTTGATTTGCCGCCAGCGGGCGGTTGAAGACGATGCGGTCAAGGGTGTACTGCCGCGCCTGATGCCAGCAGAATTCCGCCGCGCCCATCGCGCCCCAGGCAATGCCATAGCGCGCGTTGTTAAGGCAGGAGAAGGGGCCGGTAAGGCCTTTGACTTCGGGGAATTTGTTTTCCTCCGGCACGAACACATCATCCATCACGATTTCGCCGGTGATGGAAGCGCGGAGGGAGAATTTACCCTCGATCTTCGGGGCCGAAAGACCCTTCATGCCTTTTTCCAGCACAAAGCCGCGAATGTCGCCCGCGTCGTCTTTCGCCCAGACGACGAAAACGTCGGAGATGGGGGAATTGGTGATCCACATCTTCGCGCCCTTCAGGGTGTAGCCGCCATCCACCTTCTTCGCGCGTGTTTTCATGGAGGAGGGGTCGGAGCCGCC
>JBBQWK010000278.1:0-3149 GCA_038210695.1 Alphaproteobacteria bacterium | reverse complement strand
TGGTCGGCCATCTGCTTGACGGATTTATCCATGCCCTGCTGCAGTTGGTCGAGCGCCTCGCGCTGCATCGGCACGGCGTTCTTGACGTCGTTGCCTTTGAGCGTATCAACCGCACCTTTCATGGCCTGATCGGACTTCGCGAAGTTGTCCGGCAGCTGCGGCAGGCCTTCCCCCATCTTGCGCATGACATCGCCCAGCTTGTCGCGGATGCCGTCCTGTTCGGCGGCGCCATCTTTCGCCGAATGTATCGGCGGGCTCGCATCGGCGGGTTTTTGTTCCGCCTGTGTTTGCGGCTTCTGCGGGTTCTGGCCGTAGTCGCCGGTCTTGTGCGCGGCCTGCTGCTGCGCCTGCGCATCGCCGTCTTTGGGCGTGGTGTCCGGCATTTGCATGCCGTTCTGCTTCGCGGCGTTCTGCGGCGGTTGCGTGCCGTCGCCCGGCACGGGGACAGGCGTTGCCTGCTGGCCCTGACCTTGCCCTTGGCCCGGCTGCAGTTGCGGCTGGCCTTGGCTCATGCCGCTGCCTTGTCCTTGTTTGCCGTCGCCGGTTTGACCGCCCGGCGTCTGCCCCGGTTGCTGGCCTTGGCTCTGGCCGGATTGCTGGCCGTTCGGCACCTGCTGCTGGCCGCTGTTACCCTGCTGCCCGCCGGGTTGCTGACCTTGCGGTTGTTGCTGTTGCTGGCCCTGCTTGCCATCATCGCCGCCGGGTTGTTGCTGCTGGCCCTGGTTCTGACCTTGTTTGCCCTGATCGCCCTTGTCGCCGCCTTGCTGCTGCTGGTCCTGCTTCTGGCCGCTTTGGTCGCCACTATCTTTTTTATCGTCCTTTTTATCGTCTTTTTTCTGGTCGTCGGTTTTCTTGTCGTCTTTCTTGCTGTCATCTTTTTTAGAATCGTCAGATTTTTTCTCATCCGGCTTTTTCTCATCCTGCTTTTTATCGTCAGGCTTCTTCTCGTCCGGTTTCTTTTCCTCGGGCTTTTTATCGTCGGGCTTTTGCGCGTTTTCATCGGGCTGCTGCTGGTCTTTGGGCTGCAGCTTGTTGGTCTTGTCGTTCAATGACTGCTGGCGCTGGATAAGTTTTTGCAGGTCTTCAAGCGCCTGCATGGATTCCTTCTGCCCTTTTTGCATCTGGTCCATCTTGCGCATGTCCATATTGTCGATGGAATTCTTCATGTACTCGGCCATGCGTTCCATCTGCTCGCGCTCGGACCCTTGGTCCATCTGCTGCATCTGGTCCATCAGCTTCTGCATGTCGACTTGCTGCATGATTTTATTGGCAAGTTCCGGCGACATTTGCGGCTGGTTCTTGCCTTCCATCATGCGCTGCTGCATTTCATTGGCGAGGTTCTTGACGTATTCGCGCATCTTCTGGTTGACGTTGTCGCGCAGCTGCTGCAACTGCTCCTTGCTCGTCGTTTTGTCTTTCAACCCGTCCGACAGTTTCTGCAATGCATCCGACAGTTCACGGCTGGCAAGCGACACGCCGCCGTCTTCAACGCGCACCGCCAGATCCCAGAGGAAGGGGAGGAGGGAGGAAACCGCTTCCGCCTTGCCGTCATAAACAAGGCGCTTCACGGCCACATCAAGGCCAAGGAAGGTGAGGCGGTCCCACTTGTAATTGTCAGGGTGGCTGGCGATATCGGCGAGTTCCGAAATTACCAGCTTCTGCGTGACTTTATCGCTGTACCAGATGAGTTTTTTGCGCGCGGCAATAATGCGCTGCGCCACGGGGTTGGTGAAGGCGCGCTCCGGCAGGACAATCTGCTTCATTTCCGAAACGCTCTCATGCCCCGCATCATCGGCGGCGGTCAGCGTCAGCAGCACAGGCGATCCCGCCCAAGGGTGGGAAGTAAGATCGGTTGTGTAATACATTTCCTTGTCGGGGCTGTCCGGCACCGGCACATCAAAATCAACAGTCTTGGTGCCGAAGACCTTCAGCAGTTCCGGCGTCGGCGCAATCGTGCCACTCAGGGATTTGACGCGATAATCATCCTTCGCCATGTAGGTGATTTTAAGCTTGCTGCGCTTGGTTTCCGCCGCCTTCAGAATGACCACGCCGGGTGCAAGGTCGGTGGTGACCGTCACGGGCCATGTACCCAGCTGGCGGAAATACCACTGCACGATTTTCAGCTCGCCGGATTTTGTGATCGGCAATTCCAGCGTGAAGTTTTTTGGCTGGCTTTGCGTGAATGCCTGCTCGACGCCGTCATAGGTCAGCTTCGGCGGGCGGCTGTAGCCGGCAAGGCGCACTTTCAGCAGGCTGTTTTCCGGCACGGTGATCGCGCCTTTTTCAGGCGTTGCGCCCAGCTGCGTGGTCGCCAAGAAAACGGGGTTCTGGTGCGTGTAATCGGGCGGGGTGATCCAGGCGTCAAGCGCGATGGGGCCGAGGGTGAACCATGACTTAACATCCGGCGACAGCGCCTGATGAATGCGGAAAGGCGCTTCATGGCGCGCAACGCCAAGACCAATGACAAGCAGTGCAAGGGCGGCAAAGCGGGTGTAGTAAGGGTCGCGGGCGGAAACATTGGGGCGCGGCCGCGAAATTTTAAGGCGGTTGCCCAGCTTGCGCAGGCGCTCCTGATAGCGGTTCCACAGCTGCACGGTCTCTGCGCTCTGGCCCTTGACCGGCGCATCCTTCATCGCCTCCAGCGGGCGGTGGCGAAGGTCGCTTTCACGCTCGATCGCGCGGCGCACATCGCCGGTGCGCGGCAGCGTGAAGCGCGTGCCGAAACGGCCGGCAAAAACGAAGGCAGCAATGAACAGCAGCAGCAGCGCGGCGTGGCCGGTGGTGCTGAACATGTCGAAAAATTTAAGGCAGGCAAGACCGAGGAAGGTAAAGAAGACGGAAAGCGAAGGCCAGAAGCTGCGCCACAGGCGCTCCGCCAGCAGGGAGATAAAGCTCCAGAAAAAGACCCAGTTAAATGTCAGGCCTTCCAGGCTCATTTACAGCCACCCCGGAATAATATCCTGCTTCACAAGATCGTCCACCGTCTGCTTTTTGCGGGCGAGGGCGAATTTATTGCCCTTCACCATGACTTCCGACGCCAGCGGCCGCGTGTTGTAGTTGGATGACATCACGGCGCCGTAAGCCCCCGCTGTCATGATGGCAACAAGGTCACCGGCTTTTAATTCGGGCAGCGTTTCGTTGGTGAGGAA
>JBBQWK010000277.1:0-3150 GCA_038210695.1 Alphaproteobacteria bacterium | reverse complement strand
ATATGCGCCTGCCCCAACGCATGCACCGGCTGTTGCAGGGCGACGTTGGCAGCGGCAAGACCGCCGTTGCTTTCCTCGCCCTTGTCCATGCCATCGGCTCCGGCGCGCAAGGGGCCATCATGGCGCCGACGGAAATTCTTGCCCGCCAGCATGAACACAATATTTCCGCCCTCGCCGCCAAAATCGGCCTCAAGGTCGTGACGCTGACAGGCCGCGACAAGGGCAAAAACCGTAAAATTATCCTCGAGCAGATTGCCAGCGGCGAAGCCGACATTATCATCGGCACCCATGCGCTGTTTCAGGAAGATGTCATCTTCAAGGACTTGGCGCTGGCGATTGTGGACGAGCAGCACCGCTTCGGCGTCCACCAGCGCCTGCAACTGTCGGAAAAAGGCCAGGCCGCCGATATGCTGGTAATGACGGCAACGCCCATTCCACGCACTCTGACCTTGACTGTCTACGGCGACATGGACGTCAGCCGCCTCACCGAAAAGCCCCCCGGTCGCCAGCCGATTGATACGCGGCTTGTCGCGGATGAACGCCTTCAGGAAGTCGCGGAAGCGCTGCAGCGCAAAATTGAAACCGGCGAGCGCATTTACTGGGTCTGCCCGCTGGTCGAGGAATCAGAAAAGCTTGACCTTGCCGCCGCCGAGGAAAGATTTATCTACCTGCAGCAGCGCTACGGCGCGCGCGTCGGCCTGCTGCACGGACGCATGAAGCCCGCGGAAAAAGACAAGGCGATGGAAGCCTTTTCGAAAGGCGAGCTGGATATTCTGGTTTCCACCACCGTCATCGAGGTCGGCGTTGATGTGCCGCAGGCGACCGTCATGGTGATCGAACATGCGGAGCGTTTTGGCCTGTCGCAGCTGCACCAGCTGCGCGGTCGCATCGGCCGGGGTTCCGGCAAGTCGACCTGCATCCTGCTGTACAGCAGCAAGACCAGCGAAGTCGCCCGCAAACGCCTTGCGACGATCAAGGATTCCGAAGACGGTTTTTTCATTGCGGAGCAGGACTTGAAGCTACGCGGCGCCGGCGAAATGCTCGGCACCCGCCAAAGCGGCTTGCCGGAATTCAGGCTGGCGCAGGCCGAATTCCACGGCGACCTGATCGCCACCGCCTTTGACGATGCCCGTCTGATTTTAACGCGCGACCCGCAGCTGACCAGCCCGCGCGGCACGGCCTTGCGAACACTTTTGTACTTGTTCGAACGGGATACAGCGATTAAATACTTGCGCTCCGGCTAATCAGCGGGTGCTTTGCTGCACGACTTCCAGCAGCACTTGCGTGTATTTGTCACCCAGCACCTTGGTGGTGTCTTTCGTCAGGTGGTCTTTTATCGTCACGACGTCGACCACATTGCCATGCAAAATTGCGCCGCCGGCCCCGAGCAGGCCGTAGAGGTCGCTGATGTAAGTATCGGCAAGTTTCGGCTGTAATTCTTTAATATCATCCAGCGTGCCATAGGGCAGCTCGATCGAAATCACGAGACTCAGCTGCTGCGTCAGGCCCTTGGCGGTAATGACGGGCACGACGAGCGGTTTCATTTCAAGGTAATCGAAATCGGGCTTCTGGGGCGGCGGCTTGCCATCCTCGCCCTCGCCTGCCGGTGCGGCGGCGGCGGCCGGTTCTTCTTCCGCTGCAAAGGCCATCGCACTGTGGACGGACAGCGACAGGCAAAGCACTACAGCCATAATTTTAAAAATAGACGACAAGAGAAACCCCGTTAATCAATCCAGTTATCTATTCTGGACCGGATTGATTAACGGGTGGTAAAACCGCTGAATAAGTTAAGCTTTTTGCCCTTTGCCCATTTCGCTATGGCGCACGCTGTAGCCGAAATAGATGACAAGACCGACCGCCAGCCAGACGACAAACCGGATTTGCGTCAGCATCGGCAGGAAGGCAACCAGCGCGCCGCAGGACAGCACACCCATGACCGGGATGAGCAGGCCGAAGGGCGTCTGGAACGGGCGCTTCAGATCAGGATAACGGCGGCGCAGCAGGATAACGCCAATGCAGACCAGAACAAAAGCAACCAGCGTGCCGATGTTGACGAGTTCTGCCAGCGTACCCAGCGGAATAAAGCCCGCCATGATTGCCATGATGACACCGCAGATGACCGTGGTGCGCACGGGCGTATGTGTTTTCGGGCTGACTTCGCCGAGCGACTTCGGCAGCAGACCATCGCGCGACATGGCGAAGATGATACGGGTCAGACCGTAGTACAGCACGAGCATGACAGTCGTGAGGCCGAAGATAACGCCGGTCGATACGAGGATGGAAGCGCCGTTAAAGCCGATCTGCTGGAGGGCATAGGCAACGGGGGAGCCTTCCTTCACGTTCAGGCTGGCATAGGGCACAATGCCCGTCAGCACGCCGGAAACGACGATGTAAATGACGGTGCAGAAAGCCAGCGAGGAGAGAATGCCGATGGGTACATCCCGCGCAGGGTTCTTGGCTTCTTCAACCGCGGTCGAAACAGCGTCAAAACCGACATAGGCAAAGAAGACAACCGAAGCGCCCGCGAGCACACCGACAGTTTTACCATCCGGCAATGTTTGGAACCAGCCGAAGGGCATGAAGGGCGACCACAAGGCCGTGTTGATATGGCCGACAGCAACAGCGAGGAAAATCGCAATGGTCGACAGCTTGATGATGACCATGACGGTGTTCAGGCGCGCGCTGGCCTTGATACCCTTGATCAGGATGCCCATGAGGATAAGAATAATCCCCGCCGCCGGAAGGTTAACGATACCGGGCGTTGCGAAATGCGTGACCGGATCTTCCGCGAAGGGGCCGTGCGTCAAAGCGAAGGGCAGCGAAAGGTCGACGGTGATATTGAACCAGTCATGCAGCTTGGTCGCAAGACCCGCGAGCCCAGTATTGAAATAGCCCGACCAGCCGTTGGCCACAGCCGCGACCGAGACGCCGTATTCGAGAACCAGATCCCAGCCGATGACCCAGGCCATGAACTCGCCGAAGGCCGCGTAGGAATAGCCATAGGCCGATCCGCAGCCGCCGACGGAAGAAGAAAGTTCGGCATAGGCCAGCGCCGCAAAGGCGCAGGCAAAGCCCGAGACGACGAAGGAGAGAACAACAGCAGGCCCCGCCTGCGTTGCCGCCGCGATGCCGGTGAGAACGAAAATGCCG
>JBBQWK010000276.1:0-3173 GCA_038210695.1 Alphaproteobacteria bacterium | reverse complement strand
CGCCATTATCGTCAACTGCGAGAACGCGGCGCACGGCTTTGGCGTCACGGCGCAGATCTGCGATGATTTTTACAAAGCCGGCGTTGACTGCCTGACCACCGGCAACCACGTCTGGGACCAGCGCGAGATTATCGCCTATATAGAAAAAGACGCGCGGCTCCTCCGCCCCATGAACTATCCGGAAGGCACGCCGGGCCGCGGTCACTACATCATCCAGACGCAGCGCGGGGAGAAAATCCTTGTCGCCAACCTCATGGCGCGGCTTTTCATGGACGCGATGGACGACCCCTTTGCCGCCGTCAACAAGCTGTGCAATACGCACCGCCTTGGCAAAGACGTCAACGCCATCTTCATCGATTTCCACGGCGAAGCCTCATCGGAGAAAATGGCGCTCGGCAACTATGTTGACGGCCGTGCATCTTTTGTTGTCGGCACGCATACCCATGTGCCCTCCGCCGATGCGCGCATTCTGCCGAAAGGCACCGGCTATATGACCGACGCCGGCATGACCGGCTGCTACGACAGCGTCATCGGCATGGACGTGCAGCTGGCGGTCAACCGCTTTGTGCGCAAAGTCCCCGGCGAAAAACTTTTTCCTGCCTCCGGCCCCGTCACAATGTGCGGTGTGCTGATCGAGGTGGACGGCAAGACCGGCCGTTGCGTCAAGGTCGAGCCCTTCCGCTCAGGGGGGTATCTGCAACAAGCCATACCGGAGAGCATTTCATGACCGAGAACCAGAATTCCAAAGAAAAGAATTATTCATTTCTGAAACCTGTCGCCATCGCCGCGCTTTGCACGGCGGTCATTATCGGGGGATATTTCGTGACCGAACATCAGGTGCCGCCGCCCGGCGAAACACCCGGCATGGTATCCAATCTGCCGGTTGAGAAGGCGGTTTTTGAAACCCAGAACGGCGACAAGCACGAGGTGGATCTGGAAGTCGCCACCCGCCCCGTCGATCTGGAGATGGGCCTGATGTTTCGCAAGGAAATGGCCAAAGACCACGGCATGCTGTTTGAAATGGGCCGCACGCCCGCTCCGACGTCTTTCTGGATGAAGAACACTTATATCCCGCTCGACATCATCTACATCGATGAAACCGGCCATATCATCAACATCGCCCGCAACGCTGTGCCGAAATCGCTGACCTCCATTTCCTCCGGCGGCCCTGTCACCGGCGTGATCGAGCTGAACGGCGGCCGGGCGGATGAGCTGGGCCTGCGCGTTGGCGACAAGGTTAATCACCCGTACTTCAATCAGGCGGCCAATAAGTAACGGCTGCCTTTCAATGCAAACCTTAAGACGTGAACAGTTTGTCTTCGCCCTCTGCCTTGCCGCCATGGCGGGGTATGTGGATGCGTTTGGCTTTATCACGCTTGCCGGTAACTTCGTGTCCTTTATGACCGGAAATACAACGCGGCTTGCAGTTGCCTTGGGCGGCTCGTCGGCATCAACCTCGCTATTGCCGGGGTTGATCACGCTGGTGTTTGTTTTCGGCGTGATGGGCGGGTCGGTGATTGCCCATTTCTGCACGCAGCACCGCGCGGCGGCTGTTTTGTTTTTTTTGACCACCTGCCTGTTTTTCGCATCGATGCTGGAGCCTGTGACACCTGTCTATGCCAGCGTCCTGCTCGCAATCGGCATGGGCGCTGCCAATTCGATCTACGACAAAAGCGGCGAAGTGCAGCTGGGCGTGACGTATATGACCGGCACACTTGTGAAGGTCGGCCAGCGGCTGACAGCGATGCTCTGGGGTGGCTCCAAAACATCATGGCTGCGTCCGGCAGGCTTGTGGTTCAGCTTGCTGGCGGGCGGCGTCCTCGGCACGCTCGCTCACCAGCTGTTCGGAAACGATGGCATGATTCCGCTGGTTATCGCCGCCATCGGTTTAACCGCCACGGCTTATATGCGGAAATATTAAGACAAGCGCTCCGGAAGGTCCTGAATTCGCTGGATAAGCGGCTGAATTTTGACCCTATACACCATAAACCTTGCCTAGCGGGGCTGAAAAGCCTTATAAATCAGGGGTTCGGAGTGTAGCGCAGTCCGGTAGCGCGCCAGTTTTGGGAACTGGATGTCGGGGGTTCGAATCCCTCCACTCCGACCACTTTTTAAAGCCTGCAAGGAAGCCTCTGCGATGAAAGCCAAGATTTACAAGCCCGCCAAGAACGCCATGCAATCGGGCCGCGGCGGCCACGGCCAGTGGGTACTGGAATATGAACTGGAAACCGCGCGCAAGCCGGAACCGCTCATGGGCTGGACCAGCTCTGCCGATACGCTGAACCAGGTCAGCCTGAAGTTCGACAGCAAGGAAGCCGCCATCGCTTTTGCCGAAAGCCGCAACTTCGAATTCACGCTTGGCGAAGACCACATCCGCATCATTAAGCCGCGCAGCTACCTCGACAATTTCAAATACCGCCCGGCAGAGGAAGAAAAGTAATTTTTCTTCCCGCGGAGGCATAAAAAAACGGCCCCCTTTTCAGGGGCCGTTTTTTATTGGGTAGAATTTTAGCGATTAATACTCGTCACGCTGGCGGCCACCGATCGCGGCGGCAACGGAAGAGATAAACGCGCCGATCAGCATCGAGAAGAATGTGAAGAAGGAGAAGGCTGCAGCGGCTTTGCGCGCGGCGTCTGCTGCCTGTTTCGCTTTCACTTCCGATTCAACGATACCCGCTTCGGCGTCGTCAACGCGCTTCACGGCTTCTTCATGGGTAACGCCGGTGCGGGCTTCCACGTTGCGGGCCAGATATTCTTTATCTGCCGTCGGCATTTCGCCGGTGCGGATGCCGTTCATGAACAGGCGGTTGGTTTCATTCCGCGCGTCCATGTCCAGATGGTTGCCTTTGTCGTTGCGATAAAGGCCGTCAACGTAATAGGCGAAGGGGCCGTTGTTATCCATCGCAGGTGCGCCGGGGCGACTCATTGCGGGGTTGGAAGCGCCGCCAGCCGCAACAGTCGCTGCCGCTTGCGTGCCGGTGCCAAGAACGGAAGCCACAGCCGTGGTCAGGAAAGCGACGGTGAAGACGGATGCAAGCGCCCAGGCGAGGAAGCCATGCGCCGTATCGCGGAAAAAGACTTCATCCGTGTGCAGGCGCGTCCAGCGGGAGCGCAGGCGACCGGCGATATAGCCGCCGAAAGCAGACGCCGCCCACTGCACGACGATCAGCCAG
>JBBQWK010000275.1:0-3174 GCA_038210695.1 Alphaproteobacteria bacterium | reverse complement strand
CATCTCACGGGAAATCCCCCGTGGCGTGGTCGAAGTCATCACCGGCAGGCCGCAATAGTGGCTAGCAATCCCCATAGTTTCTAAAACGTTCCAGCGTTTTGGCGAAAAGTTACAGCGTTCCGCAAAAAAGCTTGCTTTGGCTTCTGCCTGTCCTTGGCTTATATTTAAAGAAGGATCACTGCTGAAAGTTAAAAAACCATGCGCCTTCTTGCCCTTCTCATCGCCCTCATCACCTTTGCCACGCCGGCGCTTGCGGCGCAGCAGGCAGAACATATCGCGGCGCGGCTCTACAGCCCCGTGACGGCGACGGGCCCCGGCGATACCGTAGCGCTGGCGCTTGAGTTCAAGATCGAGAATAAATGGGAAACCTACTGGCGCACCCCCGGGGATGCCGGCCTTGCCCCGACCTTCGACTGGAAAGGCTCCGACAATTTCACCAGCGCGAATGTGAAATATCCGGCGCCGGAGCGGTACATCACCGCCGACCTTGATAACAACGTCTATAAAGACAGCGTCACCTTCCCGATCGACGTGAAACTGGCGAAAGCCGGGGAAGCCCTGAACATCAAGCTGCACCTTGACCTGCTCGTATGTAACGAAATCTGCGTGCCGGAAAAACATGACCTGACCTTCACCCTGCCCGCCGGTGATGCCGCGCCTTCCGCCGATGCGGACACCTATGCCACCGCGCTGAAAAAGCTGCCAGTCACCGCCAGCGAAAACTTCGGCCTTGAAAAAGCATGGCTGGATGTTGACCCCGCCAACAAGACTTTCCTTGTGGTTGAAGCCGCGACGACAGCCGCGCCCGGCATGAATGCCGATATGTTTGTCGAACACCCGTCCTTCCTCACCTTCGGCAAACCCGCCATCCAGTACAATGCGGAGCAGAAAAATTCCGTCTTCCGCATGGAAGTGCATTCGAACGACAACAGCACGGCGCTGGCCAAAGCGCTGACAGATGGCGATTTCACGCTGACCTATACCGATGGCGACAACGCCTATGAAGGCAAGCTGCCGCTAGCCGCCAAACCCGCCGATGCGCCGGAGCCGCATGCGCCTATCGCCCTCAAGGAAAAAATCAAAGGCCTCGATTTTGATATTCTGCTGGCGGCATTGCTGGGCGGCCTTATTTTGAACCTGATGCCTTGCGTGCTGCCGGTTCTCTCGCTCAAAATCCTGTCCGTCGTCAGCCATGGCGGTGAAGATAAAGCCACCAAAATGGGCCGCCGCGTCATCTTCCGCAATTTCATTGCCTCTGCTGCCGGCATTATCGTGTCCTTCTGGGTGATGGCGGGGGTTTTGAGCGTGCTGAAAACGGCGGGTGATTCCATCGGCTGGGGTATCCAGTTCCAGCACCCGGGTTTCCTGATCTTCCTGCTGGTCATTGTGCTGCTGTTCGCCGCCAATATGTGGGGCCTGTTTGAAGTGCCGCTGCCGCGCTTCCTTGCGAAACATCTGGTGCCGAAGCACGAGCATGAGCCGACGCTGGCCGGCCACTTCCTGACCGGTGCCTTTGCAACCCTGCTGGCAACACCCTGCTCCGCCCCGTTCCTCGGCACCGCCATCGGCTTTGCCCTGTCGCGCGGCAGTTTCGAGATTTTTGCCATCTTCACCTTCTTGGGGCTTGGCCTTGCGCTGCCCTATATTGTGCTGGCCCTGTCACCGCGCCTGTTCAAATACATGCCGAAGCCCGGTCGCTGGATGCTGACACTGAAAAAACTGCTGGCGGTCGCCCTTCTGGTCACCGCCGTCTGGCTCGGCAACGTGCTGTTCACCATGTCGACCATGCCGGCGCTTGATGCCGGCTGGCAGAAATTCGACATGGCGCTGATCGCCCCTGCGGTTGCCGAAGGCAAGACCGTCGTCGTCGATGTCACCGCTGACTGGTGCCTTACCTGCAAGGCGAACAAGAAATTCGTCCTCGAGCAGAAAGACGTGATCGACGCGCTGGATGCGGAAAATATTCTGCTGCTGCAGGCCGACTGGACCAGCCATGACGAGAAGATTGCGGATTACCTGCACAGCTTCGGCCGCTATGGCATTCCGTTCAACGTCGTCTATGGCCCGGGCGCGCCGGAGGGCATTGCCCTGCCGGAGCTGCTCAGCAAAAAAGCCATCATGGATGCGCTGGCGGTGGCGGCGAGCGAGTAACGGTTTCCATACTGCGTTCGCTGCGGCGTTGCCAGTTTCGCTTGAAACGGCTAGGCTGTTGATATGATAGATCCATTACTCACAAGGGCCCAGAGCGGCCAACCGGTCAGCACCAGCCAGTTCTATATGTGGCGCTGCGTTATCGCCCTCGCGCATGCCGATGATGTCGTCGCGCAAGGCGAGCGCGATTACCTGACCAAAGTCTTCGCCGGCATGGAGCGCCGCAACGGGTTGACGGACGAGCAAAAGGCGACCTTCGCCAGCGACCTTGAAAACCCGCAAAAAATTTCCGACCTGCTGCCTTTTATCAACGAGCCGCAATGGCGCGGCCAGCTGATTTATTTCGGCGGCCTTCTGGCGCGTGCCGACGGCCACCTTGACCCGCGTGAAGAACAAATCCTCACCAAGCTGCGCGCCGACCAGCTGTCCAGCCTCGACATGGACAAAATCCGCGCCGATACCACAAAGCATGTGGCGGATGAAATGTTCCGCCACGACCTGTCGCAGAGCGAGCTGCGCCCGCACGGCGGCTTTGCGGCCGTTGTCGACTCCCTCCTCCTCCGCCTCGGCTACGACATGTACGAGAACAACACGGGCGAAGATTAATGGTTCAGGCTGTCAACAAACTCAACATGACCGACAGCCAGCTGAACATGTGGCGCGCCGTGATTGCGATTGCCCATGCCGACGGCACCGTGCAGCAGGAAGAAAAAGATTACCTCTACAAAACGCTCGCCAATATCGACAACAGCTATAATCTGACCGACGCGCAGCGCATGGCGCTGGCAAATGACCTGAAGGTGCCGCAGAACATCAGCACCCTCATCCCCCTCATCACCGACCCGCAGCATAGAGCCATGCTGGTGCATTTCGGCGAAGTGCTGGCTTGGGCGGACAACGAAATTTCGGTCGATGAAGAAGCGATTTTAAAGAAGCTGCACGACGGGCAGATGCAATCCGTCGACCGTGACAAACTGCGCGCCGACATTCAAAAGAAAGTCCACGCGCAGGAAGCGGATTACG
>JBBQWK010000274.1:0-3179 GCA_038210695.1 Alphaproteobacteria bacterium | reverse complement strand
TCAATGATTTTTACCCGCTGCCTGACCACATCGAGCGCAAGATTTTCGAGAAAGACCCCGCGACCTATAAAAACCGCACGCTGTATAACACAGCCCCCACCAACCCCGGCCTTTGGTCGGGGCCTTATATGGTGACGAAGGTTGAATCGGGCGCGTCGATTACGCTTGGCAAAAATCCGCAATGGAAGGGCACGACGCCCTTCTTCGATACAGTTAGTTTCCGCACCATCGACAACTCGGCCGCGCTGACCGCCAACCTTTTGTCCGGCGATATCGATTACATTGCCGGCGAACTGGGTGTGCCGCTGGACGAGGCCTTGAGCTTTGAAAAACGGCTGAAGGCGACAAAGCCCGGCGAGTATGATGTCACCTACAAGCCCGGCCTGACTTACGAACACATCGACCTCAACCTTGACACCCCGCCCTTCAACGACCGCCGCGTGCGGCAGGCGATGATGTATGCGATGAACCGGCAGGCCTTGAGCGACCAGATTTTTGCGGGCCACCAGCCCATTGCCGTAACGGATGTAAACCCGCTGGATACCGTCTTCTCCGCCGATGTCACGCAATACCCCTATAACCTTGATAAAGCCAACGCCCTGCTGCAAGCCGCCGGCTTCAAACAACATGACGATGGCTTGCGCTATGACGACAAGGGCAACAAGCTGACCATCCACCTGTCGACCACCGCCGGCAACAAGAGCCGCGAGACGATCGAACAGGCGATACAGTCCGACTGGAAAAAGGTTGGCATCACCACTGTTATCGATAACCAGCAGGCGCGTGTGCTGTTTGGCGACACCATGCGCAAACGCACCTTCAAGGGCGGCGTGATGTATGCCTGGGTCAGCGCGCCGCAGGGCATTCCCAAGACGACGCTGCATTCCAGCATGATCCCCTCCAAGGCCAACAATTTCGGCGGGCAGAATTACAGCGGCTACAGCGACAAGAAAATGGACAAGATGATCGATGATCTTGATGTCGTCTGCGGCAAGGATGAAAACATGAAGCTGTGGCATGACCTGCAGTCGCTTTATGCCGAAGACCTGCCTGCCCTGCCGCTTTACTTCCGCGCCGATAGCTTCTTTGTGCCGGTCTGGCTGAAGGGCATTGTGCCGACAGGCCACCAATACCCGACGACCTTGTGGATTGAAAACTGGAGCCGCGAGCCATGAGCCGGAAACGCCCGCCCAAGCCGCCCTCTGCAAAACCCGCAATACCATCAACGCCCGTGAAAGCAGCCGTCGCGCCGGTCAAGAAGAGCTGGCGCGATACCTGGGAATTCCGCTGGATGCGCCGGTCGTTGAAGATCATGTGCTTCACCTTCTTTATCGCCTATCTTGCCGGCACCGGCAGTTCCGCATGGAACTGGGCGCAGGTCAAATGGGTACGCACGGCGCCGCTGACCGAGCTGCCGAAAATCGCCGACCATTACCTCAATTACCAATACCGCAACGACCGTCTTTATCACTGGGTTTCCTTCCGCCCTGAATCGGAAACCCCGGAAATCATCCGGCGGCTGGAGCCCTTTACCGACAAGCTCAGCACGCTGACTTTTATTTTGTACTCCATGCATCTTCAGCACATGGGGCAACAGGATGAGGCGAAATTCTGGTGGCAGTTCGCACGCTACCGCGCACGCTACGATGCTTTGCGCTGCGGTTCGGTCAAGGCGGTAGAAAACCTGTCGCAACTGCTCGAGCTGCTGCCCCATCCCGTTTTCCCGCAGGAAACGATGGAGAACCCGGATGAAATTTCGCGCAGCCTGCACCGCGTGCTGGATTACGACGCGAAATACCCTGCGGAGAACAACCCCGATGACGTTTGCGACGCGCTGCGCGCCATGGAGCAGGGCAAATTCGCCACCGTGCAGCGCGCGCGCTGGGCGGATATCCGCCATTCGCTGCGCTTCATGACCGAATACCGCATCAACCGCATGGAAGAAGAGCAGAGCGCGAAGAAAGCCGATCACCTGAAACATCCTGAAAAAGATGAATATGCGCCGGTGAATAAAGAAGGCAAGTCGGATGCGCCCGCGATAAATAAAGCCCCGCACAAGAAAGCCAGCCACCAGAAATGACCGGTGCTGCCGCCTTCAGCCGCTTGTTACAGGCCCTGGCAACGCTGTTGCTGGTTTCTTTCCTTGTCTATGTGCTGATTGGGCTGATGCCCGGCGACCCCGTTGACCTGATGGCTGCCGGCAACCCCCATATTACACCTGCCGATATCGCGAGGCTTCGTGCCGAATACGGCCTCGACCAGCCGCTGATCGTGCGCTATGGACGCTGGCTGGCCGATGCGCTGACCGGCAACCTTGGCTTCAGCCGTACCTATAACTTGCCGGTGCTGGGTGTTATTCTGCCGCGCTTTCTGAATACCGGGCTGCTACTCGGCGCTTCATTGATTTTCACGCTCGGGCTTGCCCTGCCGCTGGGTGTGTATGCGGCGCGGCACGCGAATTCGTTTAGCGACAGACTTATCAACTTCCTGTGCCTGGCCGGTATTTCGACGCCTCATTTCTGGCTGGGTCTTCTGTTGATCTGCTTTTTTTCTGTCACTCTTGGCTGGCTACCGGCGAGCGCCAGCCTTTCCGGCAGCTTCGGCAGCATTGTGAAATCTCTCGTGCTGCCAGTTGCAACGCTGACTATTTCGGGACTTGCGGTTTACATCCGGCATTTGCGCAGCGCGATGATTGACGCTTTGCGTGCCGACCACATCCGCACCGCCAGAGCCAAGGGATGTTCCGAAGCACAAGTCACCTGGCGACACGCCTTCCGCAACGCGCTGGTGCCCGTCGTCACCATTTTCATGCTGGATCTTGGCACCATGTTCAGCGGCGCGCTGACGGTGGAAACTATTTTCGCCTTCCCCGGCATGGGCAAGCTGATGTTCGATGCCATCATGGGCAATGACTATAACCTCGCCCTCACCGGCTTCCTGATTTTAACCAGCTTCGTGCTGCTAGCGAATTTCGCGGCTGATTTGATGTACGCCGCGCTTGATCCGCGCGTGAAGGCTGGCGCGGCATGAAGCACCCTGTCGCCTTGCTTGTTCTGCTCCTTCTCACCGCTTTGTGTTTTTCTGCTGGCGGCATTGAAAGCCTGTTGCATGTTTCCAGCAACGAGGCGGATTTGGGCAGCCGTTACCTGCCGCCGTCAACACAACATTTTTTTGGCACG
>JBBQWK010000273.1:0-3202 GCA_038210695.1 Alphaproteobacteria bacterium | reverse complement strand
AAAGCCCGTCACCATATAGGCAAGGTTGCCGCGCGGCAGTTCCCATTTGTAAACAATCTTGGCGAAATAGGCGTAGAGCACCCAAGTCATGATCAGGACAAGCGGCACCAGCAGGTAGTTGGCAATGAAGTAGATGCCGGGCAGCAGCACGCATTCTTCCTTGGCGAATTCAAACTGGCGCGGCAGATAGGACAGGAACAGCAAGGGCCCGAAGAACCCCGCGCCGAAAATCCAGATATCGCCATAGAGCTTACCAGGCACATGCAGTTCAAACAAATAATCCATGCTGCCGACAATGGCGCAAAGCCCAAGGCAGAGCAGCAGCGTGGAAAGACCCGAGATGATCAGCGAAATGCCGTTGCTGTAATTGTAATACCAAACGCTGTCCTCATCGCTCTGGCGCAGAATATACGGCGCAAAAAGCATGGCGAGGGACAATGCGGCGCTGAAGAACAGGTGCGAGGCCGAAAAATGATCGGGGATAAAGGCGAAACTGGCGACGATAGCGGCGGCAACAGCCATCAACCCCCAGCGTTTGCCGGCATTCCAGCTGCTGCTTTCGCAGAAAAGTTTTGCCGCAGTGAACAGAACCGCGCCGTTGGAAATAAACAGCATGATGCGGGCGTTCATGTCATCGCCGAAAATTTTCACATCATGCGCCATCAGCATGCATAAAACCGTGCCGGCGACGCAGACAGTGATGGAGAGCGGGAAACGGTTGAAGGCCGAGCGCAGCACATTGACCAGATATTCAACCTGAAAACGGCCGAGGAAGGTTTTAAAAGACATATTTCGCCCCTTGATAAAAATCGGTTTTAAAAATGCGGCAGTAAAATCTTATTCGACCCAGGCCACGCGCAGAATATTGGTGGAGCCCGGCGTGCCGAAGGGAACGCCCGCGGTAATCACCACGCGCTGGCCTTTGTCGGCAATTTTATATTCCAGCGCAAAGCGCACGGCTTTTTTGACCATGTCGCCGAAATTGTCGATGTCTTCGGTATGCACGGCGTGGACTGCGTAGGACAGCTGCAGGCGGCGCGCCACATCCAGATGCGCCGTGAGGCAGAGGATCGGCACGGAAGGCCGCTCCCGCGCGGTGCGGAGGGTGGTAGAGCCGGAGGTTGTGTAGTTGACAATCGCAGCCGCCGAAATGGTGGAGGCCACTTCCGATGCCGCCGCCGTGATGGCGTCGGAGGAGTTTTTATCGGGGTCGGGGTGTTCCGCATCCATAATTTTGCGGTAAAGGTCATCCTTCTCCACATCAATCGCGATGCGGTCCATGATGGAGACAGCTTCCAGCGGATATTCGCCGGAGGCGGTTTCGGCGGACAGCATGACGGCATCGGCGGCATCGTAAATGGCGGTTGCGACGTCGGAGGCTTCGGCACGCGTCGGGCGCGGAGAGGAAATCATTGATTCCAGCATCTGCGTTGCCACGATCACGGGCTTGCCCGCATGGCGGCAGGCGCGGATGATGCGCTTTTGCACAGCCGGCACTTTTTCCGACGGAATTTCAACACCGAGATCACCACGCGCCACCATGATGGCGTCCGACATATCGACAATCTGCGTCAGGTGTTCAATGGCGGAGGGTTTTTCAAGCTTGGCGATAATTTTGGCGCGGCCATTGATAAGGCGGCGGGCTTCGGCCACGTCATCGGGGCGCTGCACGAAGGACAGCGCAATCCATTCAACGCCCATGTTGAGCGCGGCTTCCAAATCCCTCCGGTCTTTGTCGGTGAGGACGGAAACTTTCAGCAGCACGTTGGGCAGGTTGACGCCCTTGCGGTCGGACAGGCGCTTGCCGGCGACGACTTCGGTCTCGACAAAATCGGCGCCTTTTTTAACGACGTGCAAATGCACCTTGCCGTCATCGAGCAGAATATCCGCGCCCACAACCAGCACGTCCATGATTTCGGGGTGCGGCAAAAAGATGCGCTGCTGCGTGCCGGGCGCGGGGTTTGAATCGAGCGTGATGCGCATACCCTTTTCAATATCGATAAAGCCGTCTTTAAAAGTGCCAAGGCGCAGCTTGGGGCCCTGCAGATCGGCGAAAATGCCAATCGGCGTGCCTACTTCTTTTTCCAGCGCGCGGATCATCTCGACGCGTTTGGCGTGGTCTTCATGCACGCCATGGCTGAAGTTGAGGCGGAAAATATCGACGCCCGCTTCAAACAGTTTCCGCACCATCTCCGGCGTCGAGGACGCAGGGCCGAGCGTTGCGACGATTTTGGTTTTGCGGTTGCGTTTGGCCATGAAGCTTTTGATCTTTCCGCTTGGTGAATTCCAGAAGCCGGTCGGGGCCCGTCATAATGACGAACGTCCACGCCGCTGCTGTCTTTCATACCCGCCATAAAACAGATGGGCAAGCGTTCGGGCAGCCTTATTGGCGCATTGCACAAAAATACCTTGGATTATGAATAAGCCTGCCACATCTGCCTCGGGAAAGGCACAAGAAAAAACCCCTGAGCCGGTAAGGGCTAGGGGTTTAAGGCTTGGAGAGGCCAAGTATAAAACTGTAGGGGCTGTTAGGCAGCCATCATCGGCGGGTTGTCCCAGCCGTCGTTGCCGCGCTTATTGATGTCGACGCGCACTTCCTGGATCGCGAAGGGGTTCGCGCGGGGGAAGGCTTTGCGGGCGGCGGGGGTTTTGAAGGTTTCGGGGGCGGCAAGCGCAATCACGAAAACATCCATCAGGGAGCGGGTGAAGAAACAGTCGGTAGAAGCATTATTATGTCGCATTGCAGTACACACCTTAATTTGTAGCCGGCGCCCGATTATTGCTTGATTGCTTTTTTCGGTGGGTCGCCGTTGATTTCGCGCACAACATCATGCCGCAGCGCACCAATGTCAATAAGGGTATGAAAATAAACCGAAAGTTGCTGGGTCAGTCGTTCCTACGGCAATTTTAGGGCTGGTTCTTTTATTGCGTGAGTAATATTATTACCCGACCTCAGCAACATCATTTCAAGATTTCGGCGAATCTCTCCACGCCATGAAAAAACCCGCCGTTGTAAAAAGGCGGGTTTTTCGGACGTTTTTAAAGCGGCTAGGCGCGGCTGGCGGGGGTTTTGCTTTCGCGCCGGCGCAGGCCATAGCGCATTTGCGACAGGATGGGGTCAGGCTCCGGCCCGCCGTTGCCGTCGTTGAAGTTGCGCTGCGCGCTGCGGCCGTGCGCCGCCTCAAAGCTGCGCTGGCGCATC
>JBBQWK010000272.1:0-3206 GCA_038210695.1 Alphaproteobacteria bacterium | reverse complement strand
ACCTCACGCCGGGGCTGCAGAAAATCCTCTCCGCCTCCATCGCCAAGGACCTGATGAGCTATGACCAGCGCCGCTTGAGCGATGCGCTGCCGGATTTGCTGGAATCAGTCCAGTAAGTCTTTCATTTTAAAAAGCCGCGGGGGTTTTATGGCCTTCGCGGCTTTTTTTATTGAACTGTTTTTATGTTCACACTGTTGGCACTGCACCTCAGAATTCCGGCATTTTTTAAACCATTACCAGGAGACTTCCTATGACAAAGATGAAAACCTTCCTCGGCCTCGCGGTTGTATGTGCAGGCTTGATGACCGGTGGCATTGCCAATGCTGAAGACAACGCAATGACTTCGTCGTCCTCGACGACCACGACGACGACCCGCTACTTCCAGCCGGAACAGCGCACGGTTGTCAGCAACTGGATTATGCAGCAGAACAAAGATGCCTGCCCCGCCGGCACCACGCGCATTAAAGAAACCCACCTGATGGGCCTGCGCGATCCGTCCTACAAGTGCATTGCACCGAAGGGCTCGACCATGAGCTTCTACAAGCCCGGCACCGTTCTGCCGAGCACGGTCACCTACACCGACCTGCCCGCAACGGTTGTGACGCAACTGCCGGCTGCCCCCTCGGGTGAAGCCTATGTCACGTCTGACAACAACGTGTACCTGATCAACAAGGAAACCCGCACGGTTGTTGACGGCGTTACCGTCGTCGGCCCTGCCGAGTAACTTTTTCCAAGGTTGAACGAAAAGCCGCTGCCCCTGCAAAAGGGGCGGCGGTTTTTTATTCAGCGCTTCTTTTTTCCAAGGCTTGGGAATAACGCTTCAGCAAATGCGTTTCGGTGACATGGCCGATGATGCGGCGGTCGTTGGCGGATTGTACCACCGGCAGGCCTTCCACCAGCGCGGCCGCAAAAACATCCAAGGCTTCGCGGATATTCTGGCCGGGAAGCAAGAAGTAATCCTTCGCCTTCGCCATGGCAAGCGCAGGCGCGGCAAGGCGCGGGTCTTCCGCTGCAAGGCTCTGCGCCTCCGCAATATCAACCTCGCCGGCATATTTGCCGTTATCGGCCAGAAAGGCAAAGCGCACGGCACTTGCGGCCATTTTCGTCCTGAGGCTGACAACAGGCGTTGCGGCATCAAAAACTACTGTGTCCTGAAACATCAATTCACGCACTTTATGCTCGTCCACCCAGCCCACATCCTGCGCGCCGCGAATGCGCAGCCCGCGCAAATGAAAACGCCATGTGGAGAAGGAATAACCAAAAATCTGCCGTGTGATGGTGGCGGCCAGTAGCGCGCCGATGAGAACCGCGCTGGATGCCGCGAAGTTGCCGGTCATTTCCAGTACCAATAACACCATGGTGATCGGCGCGCCGATAATGGAGGCGGCGACGGCGCCAATGCCGACGAGCATGAAGTTTTCCACCTGCAGTGCCGCGCCGGGGAAAGCGTAATCAGCCACCAGCGCGCCGGTCTGCCCCAACAGGCAGCCGATAAACAGCGCCGCGCTGAACAACCCGCCGCGAAAGCCAGAGCCGATGGAAACGGCGGAGGCCGCAATTTTCGCCAGCAGCAATGCCGCCACCGCCGGCAGCAGCCATGCCGCGCCTTTAAGGTGCAGGTCAATCGCGCCTTGCCCGCTGCCCAGCACCTGCGGAAATTTAATGGCGAGGAGGGAGAGGATAATGCCGCCAATCGCCGGCCGCAAAAATTCCGGCAGCCGCGCGCGGCGGAACAGCGCCTCGCAACCCGTCACCGCCTGCATGGTCAGCATGCCTGTGAGCGCCGCCGCAACACCCAGCACGCCGAACATCACGAAATCCTGCGGCTGGATGACTTGCGTTGATTGCGGCAGGGAAAAAATAGGATCGCCCGCCGAAAAGAACCGGAGGAAAATATTGGCGGATAGCGCCGCCAGCGTCACCTGCGCCAGCGCCGAAATGCGGTAGACGCCCAGCACCAGCTCGTAACCATAGAACGCGCCTGCCATCGGCGCATTGAAGGCGGCAGAAATCGCCGCTGCCGCGCCAGCCGCCACAAAAACCCGCATGTCTTCCCGCCGCAGGCGCAGCTTCGTGCCGGTCAGCGACATCAGGCAGGAACCCATCTGTGTATAGGCGGCCTCCATGCCGATGGAGCCGCCCGCGCCGTTTGACAGCAGCGTTGCCATCAGCAGGCGCAGACTATCCTCCAGCGACATGCGGCCGCCGAACATGGCATTGGCCTCGATCGGGTCGGTAATGTCGCGGGGGCGGAGACGCTTTAGGGCATACAGCAGCGCGCCCAGCAAAAGCCCGCCCGCCGCCGGAATAAAAACCACGCGTGACGGATCAAGCGGCGCCGCCGCGCTCAAGTGAAGGACAGGGTCAAACCCGAAGGCCGCCGCATGCAGGTACATCACCGCATCATGCAGCAAAATCGTCATCCCCCCGACGACAGCGCCCAGAACAGCGCAGATAATAATCTGCGCCGGCTGGCTATCCCGCAACATGCGCAAGAATACCGCGCCGAGCGTGGGCTTGATAAGCAATGAGGGCGGGGGAGTTGGCGTCATAAAATGGGCGACCTTAAGCTGTGGCTGCCCGTATCATAACCCCGGCATGGCGAAGCTTCAACCTTGGTGGCGCGGCTTTTTAAGTCTTCGTCCCGCCCACCGTCAGCCCGTCGATGCGTAAAGTGGGCTGGCCGACGCCGACGGGGACGGACTGGCCGTCTTTTCCGCAGGTGCCGACGCCTTCATCGAGCTTCATGTCGTTGCCGATAAGCTTGACCTTGGTCAAGGCATCCGCGCCGTTGCCGATCAGCGTTGCGCCCTTCACGGGCGGGCCGATTTTGCCGTCTTCGATGAGATAGGCTTCGGAGGCGGAGAAGACGAACTTGCCGGAGGTGATATCCACCTGACCGCCGCCGAAGTTGACGGCGTAGAGGCCCTTCGGCACGGTCTTGATGATTTCTTCGGGGCTCATGGTGCCGTTCAGCATCACGGTATTGGTCATGCGCGGCATCACGTGGTCGGCGTAAGACTCGCGCCTGCCGTTGCCGGTTGATTTCACGCCCATCAGGCGCGCGTTCATGCGGTCCTGCAGGTAGCCGGTCAGAATGCCGTCTTCGATCAGCGTTGTGCGCTGGGAAGGCGTGCCCTCATCATCGATGGTGATGGAGCCGCGGCGGTCCGGCATGGTGCCGTCATCCACCACCGTCACGCCGG
>JBBQWK010000271.1:0-3207 GCA_038210695.1 Alphaproteobacteria bacterium | reverse complement strand
CCGGCATGATGCTGGACGACAAGAAGTGAGCACACCCCTGACGGAGCCGGATGCCGCCATCATCGCCGGCCTAGAAAAACCTGGCGCAGGCCTGCCGCTGGTGCAGCGTCTTGCGCTCCGCTTTTACTACAAGCCTTTCGTCGCGGGAAAAGCGGGCTGGGAAAAAGACATTGCGGATTTCGCCAAGGCGAACGAGAAAATTTTCGAAACCATCGCTGCTATAAAGCCGGAGGATCTGGAGACCAGAGTGCTGGTGCCGAAGCAGGACGGGCTGGAGGATAGCTCCCGCTACTGGTCGGCCGCCATGCTGCTCGAACACCTGATGATTGTCGGCATGGGCATGCGCAATATTATCGCGGCGCTATCGCATGGCATTGTGCCGGATTACAAGGCGGATACTGCCAAGGTAAAGCCCGTCGGGGCGGCTGCTGCCGCCACGACGATCGAGGCGTACCGCGATTTTGCAGCAAATGTCATGCTGGATATCGACCGCAGCAGCGGCGACCGCAATTCAAAAACCACCTTCAACCATCCTTGGTTTGGCGCCTTCACGGCGCGGCAGTGGCATTGGGTACTGGCGGTGCATACCTTTATTCACCTGAAGCAGCTGCGGGCTATTGCCGAAGGGCTTAAAGCAGCGGCATAAGGCTGGCTACAATTGCGTCTGCCTGAAAACGCAATTCAGGTACAGCCGTGGTTTCAAACAGCTTGCCGAACAACGGCGCGCCAAGGGCGTAAATTTTTCCAGACGTGCCGCTATGTGCGACAAAATCATCGGCGGCTTTGACGCCGTATCCTGTTTCATCAGCGGTCAGCAATTTTGTATTAACCAAATTTTTCAGCAGCGGGTTGCTGTCGTAGCGGTAATTGACGCCGGTGCACTGAAAGGCAATGTCAAAGCTCTCGCGCCTTGTCCCGCCTTGAGTTGTTAACGCGAGTGAAATTTTACCTGCTTGCGCTTGCGGCTGGCCGCAACGCGCCTTAATGACTTTCAACTGGCCGGTGGCGCTGGCAGTGGCAATCATCGCGTCTATTTCCGGCGCGAAGCGGTGGCGGTGCACGTTCCAGCGGGTGAAATATTTTTCTGCAAGGCGGCGCTTATCGCGGAGGTTCAGGCGCTTCCACAAGGCTTGCGTCTGTGGCCGCAAACCATCAACGGCATATTGCCAGTCCACCGTACTGCCGCGCAGAACCTTCAGGAACTGTGAGAGCACATTTGAGAGCTTAGTATTCTCAGCATCAAAGGGCGCGGCTTTAACGGTTTTGTCGGCGTTGAAATCCGCCAGATGCGCGCGAGGCAGCAAACCGCTGCCCGAATAGCAGCTGATTTTTCCATCCCAGCCTGATTTTAAAATGCTGATGATGCAATCGGCGGCGGTAAGGCCGCTGCCGATGATCGCGACATGTCCCTGCGGCGGCAGGTTGCTGTAGTCGTAATCCCATGGCGCAGTGACCAGCCCTGCCACGGGAGCCGAAGCCGCGTCCTTCAGGGAATTGCCGATGGCGAGGACAATGTTTTTTGCCTTGATCGGGCCTTGCGCCGTTTCAATGGCGTATTGCTCGCCAGCCGTAATCCCCTCGACCTCGCCTTGAATAAAACTAAAGCGAATGGATTTTTCGGCGGCAATCCGCTGCGCGTCATCCAGCACGCTTTGCAGGTAGCGGGCATAAACCATGCGCGGCATAAAGGCCGCGGGGGCGATGCCGGCGATGTCATTGTCGCGGCACCAGTGAAAAAAATCACCTGGGTGCGCCGCAAACAGGCCCATGCCGCCGGCGCGCACGTTCAACAAATGCTCCGGCTTCATCGTTGAATAGGCAGGGCCAAAATGACCGAGAGGGTCGCGGGAGACGAGGGCGATGGAAAGGCGCTTATCGGCGCGCTGTATCAGATTGGCCAGCACGGCAATTCCCGAAAAGCCACCGCCAATAATGGCGACGTCAAAATTTTTCGCCGGAATCATGGTTTGGAAACGATTTTCGCGGGCGTGCCGGCAACGGTGGCGCCGGCCGGAACATTCTCAATGACGACGCTGCCGGCGGCAACTTTTGCGCCCGCGCCAACTTCGATATTGCCGACAACGGTGGAATGCGCGCCCAGAATAGCGCCTTTGCGGATTTTCGGGTGGCGGTCGCCGGGTTGCAGGCTGCGGCCGCCAAGGGTCACGCTGTGCCAGAACAGCACATCGTCCTCGACCACGGCGGTCTCGCCAATCACAATCCCGGTCGCATGGTCAAACATCACGCCGCGGCCAATGCGGGCGGCGGGGTGAATATCAACGGCGAACAAATCGGAAATGCGGTTTTGCAGGAACAGCGCCAGATGCTGGCGGTCCGCGCTCCACAGGTAATGCGCCAAGCGATAGGCCTGCAGCGCATGGAAGCCCTTGAAGAACAGGAAGGGCACAACCCAGTCGCGCGCAGCAGGGTCATTGTTGGCAATGACGCGCAGATCCGCTTCGATGATGGCGTCAATCTCCGGCATCGCGCTCGCGAAATCGGCAAAAATTTGCAGCAGCAGGCCTTCGGGCAGGTGCTTGGTCGCCAGCTTGTCGGACAAATGCCGGCCCGTTGCATCCGCCAGCGATTTTGACGACACGATGACGGACTGCAGCAGGGGTGCCAGTGCCGCATCCTGCTGGCCCAGTTTCTCGGCCTCCGCCTTCAGCGACTGCCAGAGCGGGGTGCCGCCGCCGGTTTTCAATGTGTGCAATTTGGACATGCTTTATATTACCCATTAAGCGGCTGATGTCACGCCATAATTCGGCACTTTTACGGCAGGGGTGGGGCTGTTGCGTTTTACCCCGATTCCCGATAGCATCACCCCCGAATTACCCGTTTTCAGCGCTATTTTAAAGAAGGCCGTTTATGAAACAGCATGCTCCCGGCGTTTTGCAACTTATCGGCAACACACCCATGGTCGAAGTCACGCGGATTGATACCGGCCCCTGCCAGCTGTTTTTGAAGCTTGAGTCGCAAAACCCCGGCGGCAGCATCAAGGACCGTATCGCCCGCACCATGATCGAGGCGGCGGAAAAAGACGGCAGCCTGAAACCGGGTGGCACGATTGTGGAGGCAACGGCGGGCAACACAGGCCTCGGCCTTGCACTTATCGGCATTCTCAAGGGCTACAAAATCGTCCTCGTCGTGCCCGATAAAATGTCGAAAGAGAAAATTTTTCACTGCAAGGCGCTCGGCGCGGAAGTG
>JBBQWK010000270.1:0-3213 GCA_038210695.1 Alphaproteobacteria bacterium | reverse complement strand
AAGCTCCATCCGGATGGGGCCGGTGGCGGAGCCCTTGATAAACTGGTCGACGAATTCGTTGCCGCTGTGGTCGATGTCTTTTGCCGCGCCCTGCCAGATAATTTCACCTTTATAGATCATGGCAATTTCATCGGCGATTTTGCGGGCGGAAGCCATGTCATGCGTGATGCTGAGCGCGGTGGCGCCCAGGTTTTTGGTGGTGCTGATGATAAGGTCGTTGATGACATCCGCCATGATGGGGTCTAGCCCCGTCGTCGGCTCGTCAAAGAAAATGATTTCGGGGTTCGAGGCGATGGCGCGGGCGAGGCCGACGCGTTTCTGCATACCGCCCGACAGTTCTGCCGGCAGCAGGTTGGCAACGCGCGCCGAGAGGCCGACGGCTTTAAGTTTTTCCAGCGCAATGCCGCGCGCTTCATCCCGGCTCATGCCCTTGCCCTGAATAAGTCCGAAGGCGACGTTTTCCCAGACCGGTAGGCTATCAAACAGCGCCGCGCCCTGAAAGAGCATGCCGAATTTCTTCATATAGGCGTCGCGCTCTGCGCCGCGCAGCTTTACGGTTTCCGCACCGTCGACTTTGATGGAGCCTGAATCCGCATGCAGGATGCCAAGCACGCATTTGATCATCACCGACTTGCCGGTGCCCGAGCCGCCGATGACGACCAGCGACTTGCCCTTGGGGATCGAGATATTCACGCCGCGCAGCACATGGTTGCTGCCGAAAGATTTTGACACATCCTTCAGCTGCAGTTTCGGGGCGGTATTGGCGTTGGCGTTGACGGCGGTGCTCATGCTTATTTCCCCGCGAAGAAGAACTGGGTGAGGAAATAGTTGGTAATCAAAATCAGGATGGAGGCGGACACGACGGCGTTGGTGGTTGCCGCGCCAACGCCCTGTGCCCCGCGCTGCGAATTATAGCCATGGTAGCTACCCATGAGCGCGACGATAAAGCCGAAGGCCGCTGCCTTCCAGAGGCCCGAAGCCACGTCGTCAAACGTCAGATATTCCCAGGTTTTCTGCAGGTAATTTTCGGGGCCGAAGCCAAGTTTATAAACGCCCACCAGATAACCGCCGAAAACGCCGATGACATCGGCGACGAGGACGAGCAGCGGCAACATGAGCGTACCGGCGATCAAACGCGGTGCGACGAGGTATTTGAACGGATTGGTCGAGAGGGTGGTGAGGGCGTCAATCTGCTCCGTCACGCGCATGGTGCCGGTTTCAGCGGCAATCGACGCGCCGATGCGGCCCGCCACCATAAGACCCGCCAGCACGGGCGCAAGCTCCCGCGTGACCGACAGCACAACGACGGTCGCAACCGCGCCTTCAGCGGAGAAGCGGGAGAAGCCGGTATAGCTTTGCAGCGCCAGCACCATGCCGGTGAACAGCGCCGTCATGCCAACGACGGGAAGGGAGTAATAACCGATGTCGATCAACTGGCGCAGCAGCAGGCGCGGGTAGAACGGCGGCGTGAAGCAGTGGTAAATCCCCTGCCCCGTAAACATGGCAAGGCGGCCGACAGCGCCGAAGAAACCGATGACTGTGGCGCCCAGCGCCTGCAGTGCATCCAGCGGGTTATAGGATTTTTTGACGTCTTGTTCGTCGGTATCGGCAGCGTCGCTCATCTGGCTCAAGTCCCTGTGTAAATTCGCTTATATCTTTTACCAAGGCTGGTCAGGATTTCATACCCAATCGTGCCGGCTTGCGCCGCAACTTCATCGACCGTCTGGTTCCTGCCGATAATTTCGGCCATGTCGCCGGTTTTGACAGGGGCCTCCGCCGAGGTCACATCGACGATGATCGAATCCATGGAAACGCGGCCGACGACGGGAAATTTATGCTCGCCAATCACGACTTGCGCCTTACCGGTCAGGCTGCGCAAATAGCCGTCTGCGTAACCAATTGAAATAGTTGCCAGTTTATCGCCTTTTTTGGCGCTATAGCTGGCGCCATAGCCAACGGGCGCGGTGCCCGTCACATCACGGGTATCGACAATCCGGGCCTTGAGGGTGACGGTGCCATGCATCGGGTTAGGGCCGGTTTCCTGCGGTTGAATTCCATAAAGAGCGCAACCGGGCCGAGTGAGGTCAAAATGATACGCTTCGCCCAAAAAGATACCGGCGGAATTGGCAAGGCTGTAGCGGAAGGCGCGGCCGAGCTGCGCACTCAAGTTTTTGAACGACTCCAGCTGCTGCGCGTTCATCGGCTGCTGCGGTTCATCGGCGCAGGCAAGGTGGCTCATGACATAGCGCACATCCAGCGGCTGCAGCAGTTCGGGCCGGCTGGCGAGCGCGGTGACTTCCGCCGCCGAAAGCCCAAGGCGGTTCATGCCGGTGTCGATATGGATGACGCAAGGCAGTTTTGATCCGGCGCGGATGGCGGTGTCATTCCAGTATTCGATGTCGCCGATGGTGTTGAGGACGGGAATAAAATTTGCTGCCGCAAATTCGCGCGGCGGCAGGCCATAGGGCCCGTTCAAAACATAGATCAAGGCTTCCATGGGCAGCGCTGCGCGGATGATGACGGCTTCGCTCACATGCGCAACAAAGAAGTGCCGGCATTCCTGCTCGAACAGCGCTTGAGCCACTTCCGCGCCGCCAAGGCCATAGGCATCCGCCTTCACGACCGCAGCGCAATCCGCGCCGAGCTTCATTCTTTTACGCAGGAAAAGGTAATTGCGCGCCACACGGTCGAGATGCACCTCGAGCGTCGAAAGCGGCTGGTCGTAGTTATTCATGGTTCTCGACGGTGTAATTGGCAAGGTTGCTGAAGCGCGTGAATTCACCCTCGAAGGTCATCTTGACCGTGCCGATCGGGCCGTGACGCTGCTTGGCGATGATGCATTCCGCAACATTGTGGCAGGCTTCCATGCGCTGCAGCCAGTCGGCATGGTCTTCGTTGAATTTTTCTTCGGACTGGTTGGCGCCGCGGCCGGGCTGGTCGCGCTCGAGGTAATATTCCTCGCGGTAGACGAACATGACAACGTCCGCGTCCTGCTCGATGGAGCCCGATTCACGCAAGTCTGACAGCTGCGGGCGCTTGTTGTCGCGGTTCTCGACGGCGCGGGACAGCTGGGACAGCGCAAGCACCGGAATTTCAAGTTCCTTGGCGATCTGCTTCAGGCCGCGCGTAATCTCGGAAATTTCCTGAACGCGGTTGGACTCGCCGGCGCGGCCGGAACCGCTGACGAGCTGCAGGTAGTCAATCACCAGCAGG
>JBBQWK010000269.1:0-3214 GCA_038210695.1 Alphaproteobacteria bacterium | reverse complement strand
ATTGGCAGCGCCAGTGCGATCGGAAAGACTTCAAGGCACCAAGTGAAATAGTCATGTGGCTGGTACGCCGACCACGCCGTCACGATTGCAAGCAACACAAGAAGTAGCGCCGGCAGACGTTTGTTATTTATGGGCATTTTTATAGCGGGCAGATTTTTGGTAGAGCCTGCTGCCCTGCTGCGCCTTGGAGAGCGGCTGCACTTTGGCGGAGCGCGCCATGCGCATGATTTTCTTCTGCAGCGTCTCGATCGCGGCGGGGTTGCCGCCCTTGTGCTCGATCTCGATTTCGTAGAAGGCGTAATACTTTCCGGTATCCGGCAGCTGCACAATGCCGACGTCAAAAGCGATCTCGACCGTGCCGCGTTTCTTGCCGCTACCGATTTTTACATCAAAGGAACGGCGCTCAATCGATGCCGTAAAGATATGAATGAAGCGCTTGGACTTGAAGGGCTTTATCATTTTGGCGGCTTCCGCGCCCTTGAAACGGGACAGGTTCGGCGCCGGGTCCGGCAGCGTGTCCTTGATCTCTTTGCGGAACAGCACGCCGAAGGCCATGGGCAGCATGCCGAGGTCGTACTTCAATGTCTGCTCGTAGCTGCCGAGCTTGCCCTGCTTGCCGGGCTTGTACTGGACGCGAAGGGATATGGAATTGCTGTAAAGCTGCAAATCTTTGGTATCGTAATAGGCGCGCGGCAGGAATTTATGCTGCACAGAATTGCGCATCCGCGGCTTGCGGGTCATGACCTGAAAGACATGCTCGAGGTCGCGGAGAGAGAGCTTGATCTTCAGCTCTTGCTCGATTTCGGAAAATTGCGGAACAGGCATCGGGATTTATATCGCCTTAATTCTGGCAGGGCGAGAGCGTTACGCCCGCGCAGCCGGAGCCCGCATAGGGAACGACATGCGCCCCCAGCTTCTCGAACTGCGTGCGCAGCAAGGGGCTGACGCGGCGGAGGCGCAGGCTGTGCTTCTGCTCGTTGAAGGAAAGCACGTCCGAATAGACGGCGGAGAGGTAGGTGGCATGCTCGAAAGTCTCAGCGGAACACTGAACGATATAGGATTTATCGGAATTGGGTTCGCGCTGGGATGCTGCCATCATTTTCCTCGTGATTTTGAGTGATTGGGACATTTTATGAAATCGGGTTCGGCGTGACACGCACATTCCCCGCAAGCACCTTCATTATGCAGCGAATACTGCAAATTAAACAAGTGGTTTTCCTGCAATGTTCAGGCAGGCGTTTACAACGCACGTGCGCTGCCGCAATTGTTGAGCAGCGCGTTTTATCCGCTTGAAATCAATTAACAGCGGGGCCGCGCTGTTTGACCTGAGTAACAGGCCGCTGTTGCGCGGTTGCGCCCTGCACTGCCGCGATCAGGTCGACAACCTTGCGGCCATTGCCAAGGTCGCGGTCAAGCAGTTTTGCCTGACCATCATCAAAGCGGTTGAGGAAGGCAGCTTTGAGCGCCGCAGGATCAACGCCTGTAAAGGCGTCCAGCAGCTCCTTCCGCGCGACCGCATCGTAGGCGAAGCGGTTGTAGAGGGCTGCCGTCTGCATCAGCGCCTCGATGCCATCCGGACTGTCGGGCGCGCGGGTTTCAACCACGCCGTGGCGGCGCAGGTTGGGCATGGTCAATTGCAGCGTCAGCGCATTATCCAGAATTTCTGTCGTCAGCCTGCCCGCCGCCAGCAGTTCGCCCACGGTCGGCGTTTTACCGAACAGCTTTTCGGTGGCGACAAAACCCTCCGCCGCCGAGGCGTCCGGCACGAAGGGGATTTTCAGCTTCAGCAGCCTGTCCGTCACATGGGCGATAAGGCCTTCGTTGTCCTTTGCCTCCAGCGCCTCGAAAACAGGGGTCATCTGGTCCGGGACCAGCTTGGCGTAGGTTTCATGCAGGCGCTGCTGGCGGGTGGTGCGCTGGCTTAAGGATTGCGCAACATCGACCAGCATCAGGGCGCGGTAAATTTCATGAAACTGCTCCCCCATGGGGTCAAAGTTCACCTGCAGACCGCAGCAGGATTTCATCGTATCAATCAAATCATCTGCCTTGGCGCCATGCGCGCCGCGCAAGTAGCCGCAATAGGCAGCGAAGCGTGACCGCGGCATGTCTTCTGCCTCAAGGAAGCTGGGCGTATGCCCCCTGCCCTGAACGCGCAGGTCAAAGAAGGCCGCGGTCTTTTCCAGCGCGCCGCGCATATCGCGGTTCATCTGCTCCAGCTCCGCCAGATCGCGGCAGGGCTTGGTCGACAGCTCCACTTGCCCGCCCGGCTCAAGGCTGACATCGCCAAGCCCCGGAATATCAAGGGCGACAATGCGTCCCTTCTCCAGCGCGGCTTTGGCTTGGGGGAATTGCCCTGCAAAATGTTCCAGCACCATTTCCACCTGGTCAAAGGTGATGGGCAGACCTTCCGGCGTGGTCACGAATAACTCAAGCTCGGTGCCAATTTTGCCGCCGGCGTTGGAGGCGACTTTGGCCAGCAGGTGGTTTTCAATTTCAACGCGGTCGTTGAATAGATGGTTCTTGTCGGCTGAGTGATAGACGCGGGACATGATACTGGCTCCGGCAGTTTTTATTTCGAATTTGGCTTTGGGATGTTTTGTTTAAGGACGGGGCAAAGCCCGTCACGCGCGCAATGACAGGCTTAACGCCAGAAGAGCGGCGCCGCGAAAAGAGACAGGGAGGCCAGAGCGGCCGTAATGAATGTAATGGACATCATGGCCGTGGTTATAACACGGAGATTCGGGCGGGTCAAGGGTTATCGAAAACAGCTTTATTACCGCTGAATAACCACAAAAGAAAAACCCCGGCTTTACCCGGGGTTTAACTTTAAGAAAACGAACTTTAAGTCAAAGCGCTGGCGCGGGGCGTATGGCCTGCGGAAGCTTCACGTTCTTCCGGAGCCGGATCGCCGGTGCCGATGGCGACGGGAATGCCGTCGGCGCGGTGGAAGGCTTCTTCAACGACGCTCCAGTCAATCAGCGATGTCTTGGCGATTTCATTTTCGATCTCGCGGTAGACTTTGGCATCAAGGCGCGGCGCGGGTTTTTTCAGCTCGGCGACGGTGGAGATTTTAGGCGCGACTTCAAGATAAATAGTCTTGCCATGCCAGCCGAGCTGGAAGGGGTATTTATCAATCACCACCTGCGTGCCCTTCGGCACGGCCTGATACAGCGATTCAATATCTTCCGGATACATGCGGATGCAGCCATGGCTG
>JBBQWK010000268.1:0-3225 GCA_038210695.1 Alphaproteobacteria bacterium | reverse complement strand
TGCAGGCCCCCGTCATCATGCTGCCGAATGTCTTCGAGCCTGAATTCTGCCAGCAGCTGATTGATATGTATGACGCGCAAGGCGGCGTTGAATCGGGCTTTATGCGCGATGTGAACGGCAAGACGGTTTCGATCAAAGATGAAAACCACAAGCGCCGCAGCGATATTATTCTTGAAGACCCTGATTTGCTGCAGGCCTTACGCGCCCGCATTCACCGCCGCATTGTGCCGGAAATTGCCAAGGTGCATTTTTTCAATGTCTCGCGCATCGAGCGGTTTATTGTCGCCTGCTATGATTCAGCCAACCGCGGCTTCTTCAATGCGCACCGCGATAATACGACAGCGGGCACCGCGCACCGCCGCTTTGCCGTTACCATCAACCTGAATAATGATTTCGAGGGCGGGGAATTGAACTTCCCTGAATACGGACACCGCACCTTCAAGCCGCCTGTCGGCGGTGCCGTGGTATTTTCCTGCGCGCTGCTGCATGCGGTAACGCCGGTCACTGCAGGTCGTAGGTTTGCCTTCCTGCCATTCCTCTATGACGAAGCGGCTGCTAAAATACGCGCAGAAAACCACCACCATCTGGTCGGGGATGACCAGATAGCGGCGGCTATAAAAGGCTAATTTTAAAAGAAGTTATTCTGCGGCGAGCGAAACGACGTCCAGCACGCGGTGCGTCAGGGCGTCGATCAGGTAAACGTTGTTACCCGTGTAAACATAGGCCGACGAGCCATCGACAGGTGCGAGGCGGCTCTCGACATACTGCGGCAACGTTTCATAAATCTTGCTCTGCGGCAGGACTTGGCCAACGGGATAATAGCTCACTACGCGGCTCGGCAAGGATGCGCAGGGCTCGACCGAGCGGACGGTGGTGTTTTCATTGGAGCGCTGGCAATATTTGTCCTGCTCCCGCGCCATGTATTCGCGCAGAATGGTGCGATCGCCACTTTTGATGATATGGGAGGAATACTCCTGCGCCATTGCGCCGCCCGAGAAGCCCCCCGAGAAACCGATGATGCCCACAAGACCCAAAGCCAAAGCTGCGTTTTTCATGATCGGATGTCCTTATAAGTTGAAGCTGTGCCTTGTAAGTTCAACGAGCGAAAGCCTTGCGCGGTTCCGGTTTTCCATTTTCCAGAATTTAAATATTCATTCTTTTCATGCCATTACGTAAATAAATTTCTCCTCGCCGCTCTGCAACAATTCGGCTAAAGTGCGGCCTATATCCGGTACTATTTTGGAAACAACGGTATGAGAAACCAGCTTGGCTCTCCCGCGCCATAACATACTTATTTTGAACGGCCCCAACCTGAATATGCTCGGCATACGGGAGCCTGAAGTTTATGGATTCCAGACGCTGGCCGATATTTCCAACGATTGCGAAGAGTACGCCGGCGAGATCGGCTTCAGCGTCGAGTTCCGCCAGTCGAACGTCGAAGGCGAGCTGGTCACCATGATCCAGCAGGCGCGTGGCGCCTGCTCCGGCCTTGTGATTAACGCCGGCGCCTATACCCATACCTCTATCGCCATCCACGACGCCCTGAAGGTGCTGGATGTGCCGGTGATTGAAGTTCATTTAAGCAACCCGCAGGCGCGGGAAGAATTCCGCCACCACTCATATATATCGCCCATCGCCAAGGGAACCATCTGCGGTTTCGGCGCGCACGGCTATATATTGGCGCTGAATGCCCTGCGCGCCCTGCTTGACGACGAAGGATAAGCTCGATGACGACGACCCCGAAGAAAATAGAGAGGACCACCACGATGCCCCCGATGTTTATCGACCACGAGGCGATCAACAAGCTTGCCGCCCTGCTCAACGATACCGGCCTGACCGAGATCGAGATCACCGAAGGCGACAAGAGCCTCCGCGTCACCAAGGCAGCGCCCGCCGTGCAGGCCTATGCCCCCGCCCCCATGATGGCGCATGCGCCGGCTGCTCTCGGCGGCCCCGCGCCCGTTGCCACAGTTTCCGCCATTTCGCCGGAAAACCACCCCGGCGCAGTAAAATCCCCCATGGTCGGTACCGCCTATCTGCAGTCCGACCCCGCCGCCCCCCGCTTTGTCACCAAGGGTGCGAAAGTGAAAGCCGGCGATACGCTGCTGATCATTGAGGCCATGAAGGTCATGAACCCGATCAAGGCGGAAAAAGGCGGCACCGTCACCGACATCCTGATCGATGACGCGCAGCCGGTCGAATTCGGCCAGCCGCTGCTGGTGATTGAATAATCGCTTTCCGAAGAAAGCCGGAGTACATCATGTTCAAAAAAATCCTTATCGCCAACCGCGGCGAGATTGCCCTTCGTATTGTGCGCGCCTGCCGTGAAATGGGTATCCGCAGCGTCGTCGTCCATTCGACCGCCGATGCCAACGGCATGGCTGTCCGCATGGCAGATGAATCCGTCTGCATCGGCCCTGCACCGTCGCGCCAGAGCTACCTGAACATTCCCGCCATCCTCTCCGCCGCGACCATCACCGGCGCTGACGCCATTCACCCCGGCATCGGCTTTTTGTCGGAGAATGAACAGTTCGCGCGCATGGTGGAAGAACACGGCTTCACCTTTATCGGCCCGACGCCCGACCATATCGCCAAAATGGGCGACAAGGCTGTCGCGAAAGACACCGTGAAGGCGCTGGGTCTTCCGGTTGTTCCCGGCTCCGACGGTATTTTGAAGAACCCCGAAGAAGGCCTCGAGCTTGCCAAAAAAATCGGCGTCCCCGTGCTGCTGAAGGCTGTTGCCGGCGGCGGCGGCAAGGGCATGAAGGTTGCGCATGGCGAGGATGATTTCAAATCCGCCTATTCCATGGCCTCGACCGAAGCCAAGAACGCCTTCAATAACGGCGACCTGTATATGGAGAAGTACTTGACAGGCCCCCGCCATATCGAAATCCAGCTGATCGGCGATATGCATGGCAACGCCATTCACCTTGGCGAGCGCGATTGCTCCATCCAGCGCCGCCACCAGAAAGTCATCGAGGAATGCCCCTCCCCCGGCCTGACGCCGGAGCAGCGCAAATTTGCCGGCGAGCTTGCCGCAGGCGTCGTCAAGAAAATGGGCTACCGCGGCGTCGGCACCATCGAGATGCTGTTCGAGAATGACAAATTCTATTTCATGGAAATGAACACCCGCCTGCAGGTTGAACACCCGATCACCGAAATGATCACGGGCGTCGACCTCGTGCGTGAACAGATCCGCGTGGCCGCAGGGTTACCGCTGTCGTT
>JBBQWK010000267.1:0-3234 GCA_038210695.1 Alphaproteobacteria bacterium | reverse complement strand
GCAACACGGCCCTCCACCTCGCCATCCGCAACCAGAATATGGAGGCTGTTTCGCTGCTCGTGACGGCAGGGGCAGAGCTGCATGCCAAAGCGGCTAAGGGTGAAACGCCGGAATCCATTGCCAAAGACACCGGCAATGACGAACTGCTTTCCTTGATCCGCACATATATAAGTGTGGATGCCGCTGCTTTTTCCAAAAAAGCGGTGCGGCTTTCGCAAGACGTCAAACCGCTTAAAACAGTGCGCTTCAAGCAGCGAAGCCCGAAATAGGCGTAATTTTCCCGATTCCGGTTTCTTTACGGCCTGAATCTTGTTGCGGCCACAGGTAAACCTATTTAAAAAAGTGCTATGTCGCTTCCCAAGGCCTTTTTAGACGAGCTCCGCACGCGCGTCCCGTTGTCGCAGGTCATCGGGAAACGCATGAAGCTGACCCGCGCGGGCCGCGAATTCAAGGGCTGCTGCCCCTTCCATAAAGAAAAAACACCCAGCTTTACCGTCAATGACGTTAAGGGTTTTTACCATTGCTTCGGCTGTGGTGTGCATGGAGACGGCGTCGGTTTTCTCATGGACCACGACAATATGCCCTTCATGGAAGCGGTGGAGGCGCTGGCATCGCTGGCCGGCATGCCCGTCCCAAAACCCACCATCGAAGAGCAAAAAAAATTCCAGCGGCAGATGTCGCTCTACGATCTCATGGATTCTGCTGCCAAGTTCTACGAAGCGCAATTACACGATGCGAAAAACCGTAAAATCCTTGAATATCTGACAGAACGCGGGCTTTCTTTAGAAACCATCAGAAGTTTCCGGCTCGGGTTCAGCCCGGATGACGCGACATTAAAGCAGCATCTTGAAAAAGCCGGCTATAAGATTGATGACATGAAAGAAGCTGGCATGTTCAAGGAGTCGGAGCGCAAGCCCGGCGAATTTTACCCGTTCTTCCGCGGCCGTGTGATGTTTCCGGTGCAGGACTTTCAAGGGCGGGTCGTCGCCTTCGGCGCGCGCGTATTGCCTGAGCGCTATGGCGGGCCGCCGGATAAATCCGCGCCAAAATATATCAACTCCCCCGAGACGCCGATCTTCCACAAAGGGAAGGGGCTCTATGGTCTCTCCCGCGCCCGCAAGGTCATTGGCGATGGCGAAATGGTCGTCGTGGTCGAGGGCTATATGGATGTGATTGCGCTTGCGCAGTCGGGTTTCCGCGCGGCCGTCGCGCCGCTGGGAACCGCACTTACGGAAACTCAAATTGAAGAATTGTGGCGCGTGATGCCGGAAGACAAGCGTGCGCCTGTGCTTTGCTTCGATGGTGACAACGCGGGGCAAAGGGCCGCCGTGCGCGCCTTGGAGCGGATTTTACCCATCCTGAAGCCGGATCATTCTGTTAAATTTGCCTTCCTGCCGCCGGAGCATGACCCTGATAGTTTGGTCAAGGAAGAGGGGGTTCCGGCCATGCAGCGGGTGCTGGAAAATGCCATCGGCCTGTTCGAGATGATGTGGAATGAAGAAGCGAAGGAGCGTGATTTCAGCCAGCCTGAAACCAAGGCCGGCTTCCGTTACGCGCTTGAAAAACGCGCCCGCCAAATCTCCGATGGCGCTGTTCAGGAATTTTTTATTCATGAAGTAAATCAAAAGATTACCGAAGTGTTCTTTGGTTTTGGACAAGGTACGGCGCAAGGCCAGCAGCGCCAGTTCCAGCCGCGTGCGCCGGGGCAGAAATGGGGCAAGCAACTGCCGCCCGGTATCCATACGCCCTACCGCCCGACGAGTGTGAAAGCCAAGCCCATCCGTGTCTCCAAACTGCTGTGCGAAAAGGCGCTGATTGCCGGCATCATCAATTATCCCCAGCTTTTCGAAGACTATGCCGAGCAGTTTGGCATGGTGAATACCGATAACGCCGATTACGACAGCCTGCGTCAGGAGCTGATGCGGTTTTTGGGTGAAGACCTGCAATTGCAAGAAAATGATCGAATATACCTTGACGATCAGGCAGTTAAACAACATCTTATTGAACTGGGGTACAGCAAGATTCTGGATGCAGTTTTCGACAAGGCATTGTATGTCTATGCAGGCTTCGCCAAACCGGGCCAGCCGGTGGAAACTGTTCGTCAGGGATGGCTGGAAGCCTATGCCAGAGGCGTCGACAAGGGACGCTTTAAGGGCTGAACTTTTAAAGATTTAGCAGGAGTGTGAGCGCCGCATGGTCGCCAAAGCAAACGAAGATTCCGATACCGAAGGCCAAGAAGATGCCGATGATGCCCCTATTCAGGGTGCCCTCGCCAAAGCCCACAAGAAAATCCTCGCCAAAAGCAAAGAGCGCGGATATGTGACCTTTGACGAAATCAACAAGCTCATTCCGGCGGGCGAATACACCCCCGACCAGATTGAAGACACGATGTCGATGCTGACTGACGTCGGCGTCAACATCGTCGAGGAAGCGCCTGACGGCGAGGAAACGCCGGAGAAACCGGCCAGCGAAGACGGCGAGGAAGAGGCCGCCCCCGGCAATCTTGCCGAAACCGACCTTGGCCGCACCGATGACCCCGTTCGTATGTACTTGCGCGAGATGGGCTCTGTCGAGCTGCTGTCCCGCGAAGGCGAGATCGCGATTGCGAAACGCATCGAAGCCGGCCGCGAAATGATGATCGGCGGCATTTGCGAAAGCCCGCTCACCATTCAGGCCATCATGACCTGGCACAAGGCGCTTGAAAACGGCGAGATGCTGCTGCGCGATATTATCGACCTTGAAGCCACTTATGGCGAAGGCGAGCCGACCCCCGACAACAGCCAAGCCGCGAGCGACGATGCCGGCGTTGGTAACAAAGCCAAGGCCATTCAGGCTGCCGTTGCCGAAAAGCTCGAGAAGAAAGAAAAAGAGCGCGCGAAGGAAGAAGAGGCCCGCAAAAAGGCCAAGGCTAAAAAAGCAGCCGCCGCCGGTGAAGACGACATTATCATCGAAGACGACGAGCCGCCCAAGGTTGTTGAAGAGGATATGGATGAAACCAGCCTCTCTCTCGCGGCGATGGAAGAAGAGCTGAAGCCGCAGATCATCGAAAAATTCAAGATGATTACGCGCGCGCACAAAAAACTTGCTAAGGTTCTAGAAGACCGCCGCGAAGCGCTTGAGAAAACCAAGGAAATTCCGAAGCGCTTGAATGAAAGCTACCGCAAGTCGAAGATCGAACTCGTCGACCTGATGCAGTCGGTGCGCCTGAACATCTATCGCTCCGAGCAGCTGATC